>DATEOG010000384.1:0-3019 GCA_035274345.1 Gemmatimonadaceae bacterium | reverse complement strand
CCATCCGGCAAGACGCGCAGCGAGCTCGGTCACGCGTTCGACGCGTTCTGGATGCAGACGTACGGGCGCGTCGCGCTCACCGGCGAGCCGATTCGCGTCGAGGCGCCGGCGGAGGCGAACGGTCACTGGTACGACGTCTACGCCTTCCGGATCGGCCGCCCCAGCGAACGGCGCATCGCCGTGCTGTTCAACGACGTGACGACGGCGCGCACCGCGAGCGCCGAGCGCGATCGGCTGCTGCGCGCGCTCGAGGTCGAGCGCTCCCGGCTCGAGTACGTCTTCGAGAAGGCGCCGGCGTTCCTTGCCGTCCTGCGGGGGCCGGAGCACGTGTTCGCGCTCGCCAACGATGCGTACTACCAGTTGGTCGGGGATCGCGAGCTGATCGGAAAACCGCTTCGGGAAGCGATCCCCGAGGTCACGGAGCAGGGATTCCAGGATCTGCTCGACCAGGTGCTCGCGACCGGCGCACCGTACATCGGTCGCGAGCTGTCGGTGCGCATCTCGCGCATTCCGGGCGCCGAGTCCGAGGAGCGCTTTCTGGACCTCGTGTATCTCCCCCTCGTCGAGGGAGACGGCGAGCGCGTCGGCGTCATCGCGCACGGCACCGACGTGAGCGAACAGGTGCGGGCCCGGCGGGAAGTGGAGCGTCTCTACGATCTCGAGCAGCACGCGCGCACCGTCGTCGAGGAGGCGTACCGGATCGCCGAAGCGGCCAACCGCGCCAAGAGCCAGTTCCTCGCCGTGATGTCGCACGAGCTGCGCACGCCGCTGAACGCGATCGGCGGCTACGCCGAGCTGCTCGAGATGGGAATTCGCGGGCCGGTCACGGACGAGCAGCGCGAGGATCTGCACCGCATCCAGACGAGCCAGCGGCATCTGCTCGGCCTGATCAACGAGGTGCTCAACTACGCGAAGCTCGAAACGGGAACGGTGACGTACGACATCGAGGACGTCCCGGTGCGGATGTCGCTCATCGCCGCCGAGTCGCTCGTCGCACCGCAGGCGCGTGCGAAGGGGCTCACGCTGGGGACGGCGGACTGCCCACCCGACCTCACCGCTCGAGCGGATCCCGAGAAGCTCCGGCAGGTTCTCGTGAACCTGCTCTCGAACGCGGTGAAGTTCACCGATTCGGGCGGCAGAGTGGAGATGTCCTGCTCGTCCGACGCCGAACACGTGCGGCTCAGCGTGCGCGACACGGGCATCGGCATCCCGGCCGACAAGCTGCACGTGATCTTCGACCCCTTCGTGCAGGTGCGCGGCGACCTCGCGCGCCGCCACGAGGGCACGGGACTCGGCCTCGCGATCAGCCGCGATCTCACTCGCGCCATGGGCGGGGATCTCACGGTGGAGAGCACACTGCGCGAGGGGAGCACCTTCACCATCGTGCTTCCGCGCGTTGCGCCCGCGGCAGGCTAGCGCACGCGCCGTTCAGCGGCGAAGGTGCGGAAGAGGTACGCGAGCGCCGGCAGGAGGATCACCGCACCGACGGCGAGCGCGCCCACCAGCAACTCGAGCGTGACGCGCGGCGCGGCGGCATTGCGCACGGTCATGGTCGGCGGCAACACATAGGGTGCCTGCACGACCACCCATCCCCACAGAATGAGTGACACCTGCGCCGCGGCGGCGATGCGCGCAAATTGCCAGCGTCGCTCGTAGAGGGCCCAGATCGCGCCGAGCGCCGAGACGGCGATGGCGAATTGCAGCGCGAGGGCGCCCCCGCGCATGAGGCCTCCCACGACGTGCGGCGTCGTCATCCATGCGATGCCGAGCGCGCCGAATGCCGCGACGAACGTCGCACCCGCCGACCAGAGCGCGCGCTGCCTGAAGGCGTCGCGGAGCGCCGGCTCGCGCACGCCGAGGTACACCGCCGCGAGGAAGGCGAACATCGCGAGTGCGAGCACGCCGAGAGCGAGCGGAAAAGGCGCCAGCCAGGGAGCGACGTACAGGGATGCATACGGCGGAGCCACGGCTCCGGGTGTGGTCGGCACGCGCGCCGCCGCGGCGCCCGCCGCGCCAGAGACGATCGATCCAACGATCGTGCCGAGGAGCAGCGGCGTGACGACGCTCGCCACGGCGAAGACACGGCCCCAGCGCCGCTGACTCGCGTCGTCGCGCGCGCCATAGCTGCGGAAGACGAACGAAGATCCGCGCGCCACGATGCCGAGCAGCATCAGCGTCAATGGGATGTGGAGCACGATTCCGAGCGCGGCGAACGCCGCGGGGAACGCCGTGAACAGCATGACGACGACGAGGATCAGCCAGACGTGGTTTGCCTCCCAGATTGGAGCGATCTGCTCGGCGATCAGCGTGCGCTGCGCCTCGCGTCCCGGTCCGCGCGCGAGCAGGTCCCACACGCCGCCCCCGAAATCCGCGCCGCCCGTCAGCGCGTAGGCGTTGAGCGCGATCACCATGATCAGCGCGACCACCTCGGGGAGGCCCACGTCGATCGCGCTCATGTGGAGGCGCGCGCCGTCTCGCGCACGAGCGACGCGATCAGCGCCACGACGATCGCGCCGAGCCCGAGATAGAGCAGGGTGAAGAGTACCATCGGCGCGACGAGCCCGGGCATCGGCGTCACGGCGTCCGCCGTACGCATCAGCCCTTGCACGACCCATGGCTGTCGTCCCACCTCGGTGACGATCCATCCAGCCTCGGTCGCGATGAAGCCGAACGGCGCGACCACTACCAGTGCGCGCAACAGCAGGCGCTGCTCGGCCAACGCGCGACGCCGCCACGCGCTCCACGCCGCCCATAGCGCCACGAGCGCCATCATGCTCCCGAGCCCGACCATCGTCTGAAAGGCGAGATGCACCACCGCCACGGGTGGGCGATCCGTCGGCGGCACCGTGCGCAGCCCTTTCACCTCGGCGTAGGGATCGTGGAACGCGAGCAGTGAGAGACCATACGGGATCTCCAGCGCCCAGCGCGTCTGCTCGCGCGCGGCATCGGGCCACCCGCCGATTCGCAGTGGGGCGCCGCGCTCGGTCGCCCATTGCGACTCCAGTGCGGCGAGCTTCAC
>DATEOG010000383.1:0-3869 GCA_035274345.1 Gemmatimonadaceae bacterium | reverse complement strand
GTCGCCGCCGCCGCAAGCGACGCCACCGCACCGGCGAGCACGGAGAAGAAGCGGATGGCCAGTGGCCCGGGCTCGCGCCCGAGCGCGCCGGCGAGCGCCGTACCCGCGCGGATGAGCACCGCGATCATCGGCGGATGATCGAAGTAGCCGCCCGCGAGCTGGCGCGACCAGTCCCAGTAGTACGTCTCGTCGGGGAAGAGCGGCAGCCGCGCGGCGAAGATGAGCCGCACCACCCACGCCGCGAGCGTCACGCCGACGGCGACGCGCCACGGTCTCGCGTCGCCGGAGTCCGTCACCGAAGGGCTATGGCTCACCAGCGCGACGCCGTCGCATCCCGCGAACGCGCCAGAGCAGCAGGAGCGCCGCGATCCAGGCGAACCAGACGACGCGCTCGTCGACGCTCAGCGTGCGCAGCATTCCCCACACGACCAGCGGCACCGTGAACGGAACGAGCGTCGCCTCGTCGGTGTTCGCGACGTAGCGCTCGACCACCTTCGTCGAGCCGCGGCCACCCGTGCGCAGAGTCGCGGCGATCGCGCGCGACACGTCCTCGGGGGGCGCGGCACGCCAACCGGGAAGGATCAGCAGCGTCCATCCGGACGCGGCGTGCCCCCATCCGTGATGGTCGCTGCCGGCGACGAGCGCGATGTTCGCGCTGTCGGCGATGTCGAGAATGCGAGCGCGCTGCTGTCTGCCCTGCGCGATCCCACGCGGAGAGCCGTCGATCAGCTCGATCGCGCGCACGCCCGGCGTGCCGCGTCCCTTCGCCGCGACGACCTTGGACAGGTTGCCGGGGATCGTCTCGATCAGCACGGGCTCGTTCCCCGGAACGAGGCTCGCGAGCGTGAGGGCCTCGGTGTCGACGTCGCGCAGCGGTGCATCGAGGATACCGCGGTACATGCGATCGGCATCGAGGATGTTCACGTGCTCGCCCTGCCACACCGCTTCGATCGCCGGGAGCAGGAGCGTCTCCGTGCCGGCCTGCGTCGGGTTGTTCGCCCACCCTTCCCTCGCACCCTCGAAGGTGCGGTGGTCGCTGATGTAGGCGACGTCGAAGCCGGACTTGCGGTGCCATCGGCGGACGTCCTCGGCTTCCCAGTTCCACCGACCGTCGTGCGAGTGCTTCGTGTGCGCGTGGAAGTCCACGGCGAGGATCGCGGGCCCGTCCGTCCGCAGCGCCGCCATCGGCCGCGGCACCATCACGGCGATTGCATAGAGACCGATGAGCGCGACGAGCGCGATACCGACCCGGGCGACGATGCGTACCACGCGTCGCCCGGGAGCAATCGCGAGATCGGTCTGGCGACGGCTCCACCACCACCAGAGGGTCCATCCCAGCACGAGCGTGACGACCAGCGCGATGTGCTGCCGCACGCTGAGCAGCGTGAGCGTGTCGAGGATCGCCGAGATGGGAGCGATCAGCAGGTAGCCCGCGGATCGGTCGAGCGTCGCCTCAGGCACGACGCCTCCCGTCGCGGCGTCACGGATGGGGTCGATCGCCCACGCGGCGCTCAGCGCCAGCAGCGCGATGATGGTCAGCGCGAGCCAGGACGGCCCGCGCAGCCGGCCGAGCATGCGGGCGGAGCGCGTTTGCGCGCGGGAAGCGTCGTCGCGAGGCACCGGGCTTACTCTTCGTGGAATGAAGTTCGCGGCTCGAAGAAACCGCCGCGCCGCAAATTAGCCGCTCGATGGCGCCCCCGTACACCCGGCGCTCCCTTCACGATCCGTCATGCCCAATCATCTCGCCGGCGAGACCAGCCCCTACCTGCTCCAGCACGCGCACAACCCGGTGGACTGGCGGCCGTGGGGACCGGACGCGCTCGAGCGGGCCCGAGCCGAGGGGAAGCCGATCCTGCTCAGCATCGGCTACGCGGCATGCCACTGGTGCCACGTGATGGAGCGCGAGTCGTTCGAGGACGAGGCGACCGCCGCGCAGATGAACGAGCAGTTCGTCTGCATCAAGGTCGACCGCGAGGAGCGCCCCGACCTGGACGCGATCTACATGCAGGCGACGCAGGCTATGACCGGGCACGGCGGCTGGCCGATGACCGTGTTCCTCACCCCCGAGGCCGAGCCGTTCTACGCCGGCACGTACTTCCCGCCCGACGACCGGCACGGGATGCCGAGCTTCCGCCGCGTCCTGGCGGGGGTGGCCGACGCATGGCACAACCGGAAGGACAACGTGGCGCGGACGACGGCGTCGATGCGCGATCTGTACTCGGCGAGCACCGAGCGCACGCGCGTCTCGGGAACGCTCGACGAATCGCTGCTCACGCGCGCCGTCGCCACGCTGCGCACGCAGTTCGAGCCGCGGTTCGGCGGCTTCGGCGGCGCACCGAAGTTCCCGCCCACGATGACGCTCGACTTCGCGCTGCGAAGCTGGGCGCGCACCGGGCAGCCCGAGACGCTGCACATGGTGACGCACACCTTTCGCCGCATGGCGCGAGGAGGGATCTACGACCAGGTCGGGGGCGGGTTCGCGCGGTACAGCGTGGACGCGTACTGGCTGGTGCCGCACTTCGAGAAGATGCTGTACGACAACGCCCTGCTGGTGCGGCTCGGGGCCGCGCTCTGGCAGGCGACGCGCGACGAGGAGGTTCGGCGCGTCACCGTGGAGACCCTCGAGTGGCTCTCGCGCGAGATGACGTCCCCGGAGGGCGGCTTCTACTCGTCGCTCGACGCGGACAGCGAGGGTCACGAAGGGCGCTACTACGTGTGGGACTCCAGCGAGCTGGATTCCCTGCTCGGCGAGGACGCGTCGCTGCTGCGCGCGTACTGGGGAGTGACACCCGAGGGCAACTTCGAGGGACGGAACATCCTGTTCGTGCCACACGATCCCGATGCGGTGGCGAACGCACAGGGGGTGACGGTGCCCGAGCTGCGCACAGCGGTCGACCGCGCGCGGCGCATCCTGTACGAGGCGCGCGAGCGGCGCGTTCGTCCGGGGCTCGACGACAAGATCCTCGCGAGCTGGAACGGGCTGATGCTGCGCGGAGTGGCCGAAGCGGCGCGCGCATTCGGAGACGCGGAGCTGCGCGCCCTGGCCGTGCGCAACGGGGAGTTCCTCTTCCGCGAGCTGGTGCGCGGTGACCGTGTGCTGCGCAGCTACAAGGGGGGCACGTCGAAGATCGCCGGCTTCCTCGAGGACCACGCCGCCGTCGCGCTCGGCGCGCTAGCCGTCTACGAGCTGACGTTCGAGCGGATGTGGCTCGAGCGTGCGCGCCGACTGGCCGACGAGATCCTCGCGCGGTTCTGGGACGACGGTGCTCACGCGCTGTTCGACACGGCGTCGGACGCGGAGTCGCTCGTGACCCGGCCGCGCGACGTGACGGACAACGCCACGCCGAGCGGGACGTCGCTGGCGATCGAGCTGCTGCTGAAGCTCGGCGACTTATTTGCTACCGGGCAGTACTCCACTCGCGGACGCTATCTGCTCGAGACGGTCGCCGAGCCGATGGCTCGCTACCCGAACGCATTCGGCCACGCGCTCGGCGCGGCCGATCTCGCGGTGCGCGGCGCGATCGAGGTCGCGATCATGGGCGATCCGGCCGACGAGCGGCTCAAGGCGCTCGCGTCGGCGGTCGCGGAGCGGTACCTGCCGTCGCTCGTGCTCGCGGGCGGCTCGGATGGCGACGGTGTCGCGCTGCTCGAGGGGCGGGGCGCGGAGGTGCCGATGGCGTACGTGTGCCGCGCGTATGCGTGCGACGCGCCGACGAGCGAGGCTGACGTATTGCGCGATCAGCTCGACGCGATTCTCACGGCGGCTACAGCGTCAGCTCCCACGTCTCCGACGTGAGTGGCATGCCGAAGGTGTCGTGCACTTCGGTGCGTACGAGGACATAGCCCGCGTCCACATAGATCTGCCGCGC
>DATEOG010000382.1:0-3839 GCA_035274345.1 Gemmatimonadaceae bacterium | reverse complement strand
CGTCGGCACTTCCATCTGGGAAGCGATCGCCGACGTGGTTGCCCGTGACCAGATCGAGCAGGCGATGGCGACGCTGCGCGAGGGACGCGCGTCGTCGATCAGCTGGGAGATCCCCTTCGACTCTCCAGGCGAGGAGCGGATCTCGCTCGTGCAGGTGAGCGCGCTCGGTGGTGAGCGCGCCGTCAGCGGCTTTGCCTTTTCCATGGTCGACATCACACCGAGCCATCGGTGGCGTGAGTCGCTGATCGAAACGGGAACGGCACTGGCGCGCACGATCAGTGTCGATCGCGTCGTGCAGGAGGTGGTGCAGCAGCTTCGTCGCGCCATCGCGTGCGACACGGTCGCCGTGGCGCTGGCCGATCAGGAGACGGCCGCACTGCGTCTGGTTCACCACTCCGGCTTCGCTGACGACGCGGCCGCGATCTCCGCGCGTTTGACTCCGCGCTGGACCGATGCCCTCGACGCCGGCAAGGTGGTGACGCGTGCGTCGGCCGACTCGCTCGAGATCACCGCGCCAATGACGAGCGACGGTGGAGTGCTCGGTGCCATCACGCTCACGTCCGAACCGCTCGCGCCCCATCGCCTCGGGGAATCGCGCAGCGTGCTCGCGACGATCGCCGCCGAGACGGCCGCCGCCGTCGAGCGCGCGCGCCTCATCCAGCGCGTGGGACACAAGCGTCGACTCGAGGCGATCGGCGAGGTCTCGGCCGGCGTCGCTCACGAGTTGCGCAATCCGCTGTTCGGTATCTCGTCCGCCGCTCAGCTGCTTCGCTTCCGCGTGAAGGATGACCCCGTCGTCGAGAAGAACGTCGGCCGCATCCTGCGAGAGGTCGAGCGTCTGAACGGCATGGTCACGTCGCTGCTCGAGTACGGACGCCCAAATCCCATCCGCCTCCAGACGGGCGATCCCGATGATGTGTGGGACGAGGTGCTCGAGAACCAGCGCGGGCTGCTCGAGAGTCGCGCCATCCTGCTCGAGCGTTCGCGCGCCACGCGCACGGCCTGCGCGATCGACGCCCAGCAGCTCGCGCAGGTGTTCATCAACCTGCTCGCCAACGCCACTGACGCTGCTCCCGAAGGAAGCGACCTGACGCTCACGTCGAGCGTCCTCCCCACCGGCATGTGGCGCTGCAAGCTGCAGAACGGCGGCGCGGCCATCCGGCCTGACGTCCTCCCGCGAGTGTTCGAGATCTTTTTCTCCACCAAGCCGGGCGGCACCGGGATCGGCCTCGCGCTCTGCCAGCGCATCGTCGAGGAGCACGGCGGTACGATCTCGCTCGAGAGTGCTCCCGAGAGCGGCACGACGGCGACCGTCCTGCTCCCAGTTACGAGCGCCTGACGCCCCGCGCCCTCGTGTCGGGCCGTAGCGCGCGTCGCACGATCGCGCGCTACGGTAAGTGGCATCCGCACAACCACTTGTGATTCGCGCCCCCATCTGCGACAGGGGGCACCACCGGGGATCGGCGCTGCGCCCGCCTCACCCGCTGCCACCTTCCAATAGCGGTCTGTTTGCCTGCCGACTCGTCGTGCGTCATTGCTTGGCGCGAGCTGTGACGAGGACACTTTTCAGGCGGTTCGTCGTACATGAGGTTGCGCCCGCTAATGGCGCACTGATGGTCGTGTACGGTGACGGAAGCAGCGAGGGATACGGCAATGCGATGGCGTAAGACGGCGGCGGTCGGTGGGGCGGCGCTCGGTGCGGCGGCCATGTTCAACGCGGCGTCCGGCCGAGACCTGGTGGACGACGACTGTCTCGGTGGAGAGCCTGACGAGTTCCGCTGGCGAGGTCACCGCATCGCCCTGACGCGGCACGGCCAGGGCAGCCCCGTGCTTCTCTTGCATGGGATCTATCCCGGCGCCTCGTCGTTCGAGTGGCGTCACGTCGCCCCTGCACTGGCCGAGCGCCACCGCGTCGTCGCCGTCGACCTCCTCGGCTTCGGGCGTTCCCATCGTCCCGCGGCTCGCTACACACCGGGACTGTTTCAGGCGTTGCTCGGCGACCTCGTGGCGCACGTCGCAGAACCGTGCGCCGTCGTGGCGAGCGGACTCACCGCCGCGCAGCTCGTTGCCCTCGCCGGGCGCGATCCGCGGCGCATCACATCCCTCGTGCTCGTCGCGCCTACCGGGGTCGCCTACATGCGCGATCCGGCGCCGTCGGCCAGCGCGACGACGCGTCTGCTGCTTGGTGCGCCGATCGTGGGAAACACGGTCTACAACGGTCTCACCTCGCCCTCGAAGATGCGCCGCCACCTCGAGGGCATCTACGTCGACGACCGCATGGTCACGCCGGCGCTCGTGCAGCACTACGTGCGCATGGCGCGCCAACCGGGCGGCAAGCACGCCGTCGCCGCGCTGCTGAGCGGGAAGCTCAACGTGGACGTGCGCACCTCGCTGCGACGCGTCAGGCAGCCGACGCTGCTCCTCTGGGGCGAGCTCGCGCGACAGAACTCCGTCGAGCGCGCGCACGCGTTCCGCGTCATCAAGCACGATCTCGAGTGGTCGCTGGTGCAGGACGCCGGCGACCTGCCGCACGACGAGCGTCCCGACGAGTTCAATACCGTGGTGCGCTCCTTCCTCGAGCGGGCTCGGCGCTGGTCCGGCTCAGGCGGATCGCAGCTGGCGATGGCCTGACGCTCTTACGACCCGATCGCGACAGCGACTCACATCGGCTGACGGAGGTCGTTATCTTCCGCCCCCTATGCCGGATTCCTCGATGACTCCCGTCGCGCTGCTGCGCGCCCACTCGCGTCATGCACCTTGGAACGCGCGCGGGCTCGCAGCGCACGTGACCGCGCTCGTCGACGCTGCAGGCATCCGCCCGACGAACGCGTCCGCCCGCGTGGCACCGAGCGCGCGCTCGGTCCGGTTCTACGTCGCCAGCGGCCTGCTCGATCGCCCGGAGGGAGCGGGCACCGCCGCAACGTACAACTACCGGCATCTGTTGCAGTTGCTCTCCATCAAGATCCGCCAGCGTGAGGGAGCGACGCTCGAGGGGATCAAGAAGGAGATGAAGGAGGTCACCGGCGATGCGCTCGAGCGACGTGTCGCGGCCTCGCTCGCGCCTGCCCTCGGCGCCGGCGCCGATCAGACCGTTCGGGACACCGACGACGAGCGCTCGGCCAGCTGGCGCCGCGTCCCCGTCGCCGATGGTATCGAAATTCACGTCCGCGACGACGCACCGGCCGCGCGCGACGAAGCACTCGTCGCCATGCGTGAGGCCGTTCGAGCGGCGCTGGGGAGAGCGGATATTCGGTGATGAGTCGTGGGTAGTGTGTGATGGGTGAGGACAACGGCCTTGGGCGTCACCCACTACTCACAACCCACCACCCACTACAGTAGTCTGGAAAACACCGCTGCCCCGTACTCGATCACGCGATTGTACCACGGTCGCCGCTGGAACTCCGCCAGGACGATCTCTTTCGAGCGCGTCAGGTCGTCCAGGAACGTCGAGTCCATTTGTGCACCGAGCGTCGAGTCGAGGAACACCAGGTTCGACTCGTTGTTGAATGCGAGCGATCGATTGTCGAAGTTCATCGAGCCGATCGAGCCCCACAGTCCGTCCACGATGAACGTCTTTGCGTGCATCATCGTCGGCTGATACTCGTAGACGCGAATCCCCGCCTTGAGCAGCTCCTCGTACCGTGAGCGCCCCGCCCACCACGTCGTCTTGACGTCCGTTTCCTTGCTCACCGTGAGGATGCGCACGTCCACGCCCCGTGCCCGCGCGAGCTTCAGCAGCTTCCGGAAGTCGTCGTCGGGAACGAAGTACGAATTGGCGACATAGAGCGTCTTCCGCGCGCTCGCGATCGAGAGCGCGATGAACCGCTCTGCCGGTGTGC
>DATEOG010000381.1:0-4327 GCA_035274345.1 Gemmatimonadaceae bacterium | reverse complement strand
TTGCGCCTCGAACTCGCGACGCGGCTGCGGAGCTGCGCGGCGAGACCGTGACCGCGGCGCTCACGCCCTGGGCACGTGAGCGCCGCCGCCCGCGCGTCGTCATCGTGGGCGGCGGATTCGGCGGGCTGTACGCGTCGCGCGCGCTCAAGCGCGACGACGTGGAGGTGCTGCTGCTCGATCGCACGAACCATCATCTCTTCCAGCCGCTGCTCTATCAGGTCGCGACGGCAACGCTCGCGCCGACGGACATCACCGCGCCGATCCGCTGGCTGCTGCGCAAACAGGCCAACGCTTCGGTCCTGATGGCGGAGGTGACGCACATCGACCCGGAGCGGCACGTCGTGGCGACGGCCGACGGACACGAGCACGCCTACGACTATCTGATCGTCGCCGCCGGAGCGCGACACGCCTACTTCAATCACCCGGAGTGGGAGTCGCTCGCGCCCGGACTCAAGAGCATCGACGACGCGATCGAGCTGCGCCGGCGCATTCTCACGGCGTTCGAGCGCGCCGAGTCGCTCGACGACGCCGAGGAGCGCGCGGCGTGGCTGACCTTCGTCGTCGTGGGTGGAGGTCCGACGGGAACGGAGCTCGCCGGTATGCTGCCGACGATCGCGCGCCACGCACTGGATCACGACTTCCGCCGCATCGATCCGAAGAGCGCGCGGGTGATTCTCGTCGAAGGCGGGCCGAAGATACTCCCCGCCTATCCGGACGAGTTGAGCGAGCATGCACGGCGCGATCTCACCAACCTTGGCGTCGACGTGCGGACCGGGACGCTCGTGTCGGAGATCGGCCCCCACCACGTGGTGGCCGGCGGTGATCGGATCCACGCGCACACGATCCTCTGGGCGGCGGGGAACGCCGCATCGCCGCTCGGCGGTGATCTGGGCGTCGCCCGGGATCGCTCGGGCCGCGTCCAGGTCGAGCTCGATCTCAGCGTGCCCGGGCGACGGGAGATCTTCGTCATCGGCGACCTCGCCGCGACGACGACGGACGGCAAGCCCGTCCCCGGTGTCGCTCCCGCCGCGATGCAGATGGGTGCTCTCGCCGCGAAGAACATTCGGCGCGATCTCGAGCAGCGTGAGCGGGTTCCCTTTCGCTACAGGAACAAGGGCGACCTCGCCACGATCGGCCGGTACCGCGCGATCGCGGATTTCGGCCGCCTGCGCGTCACCGGCAGTCTCGCGTGGTGGTTCTGGCTCTTCCTCCACATCATGTACCTGGCCGGCTTCCGCAACCGCATCAGCGTTCTGGTCGAGTGGGCGTACAGCTATTTCACCTACCAGCGTGGGGCGCGGTTGATCACGGGCGGGCGCGCTGTACCGGCGAGCGATCGTCCGCCCATTCCGGGGAAGTGGTGAGGCATCAGGTCGTGAGTGGTGCGTGCTGAGTTCTGGGTGAGGGCGTTGGCAGTCACCCACCACCCACCACTCACCACCCATTACCACCGATTTGCCCTTTCGCGCCACCGCCGACATCGTTTCCCCATGTCCACCATCTCTCCCGCCGAGCAAGAGTACGCTCGCCTCGATGCGCTGCTCGAGGCGGTGCCGCTGGCGGTGGCGGTGTTCGACGGGATGCTGATGCTCGCGGCGACGAACGCGCGGTATCGCGAGCTCACTGGCGTCGACGTCACGCATGCGGTGGGTCGGTCCGTGTACGATGCGTTTCCCAACGCGCTCGCCGACGTGACCGAGCAGGTCGACATTGCCGCCGGCGGCGTTCCGGTAGTGTCGGTGCGCGTGCCGTTCCAGTACCGTGGCGGGCGCCGGCTGGTGGAGGCCACCTTCTCGCCGCTCCTCGACGCGCGCGGTGGGCGAGGGCTGCTGTTCGCCGGAAGCGACATCACGGAGCGCGAAGGGTTGCGCGAAGATCTCGCGCGCAGCGTCGCGCAGCTGGAGTCGATCTTTGACGTGCTCCCCGACTCGGTGCGCGTGGTAGACGCCGAAGGGGGCACGGTGCGCACCAACGCACAGGCGCAGCAGGAGCACACGCCGGGCAATCCCCAGACGCTGCGCGAGCTCTGGCAGCTCGACCGTCCGCGCACGCTCGGCGGTACGACGCTGTTCGTGCACGAGCACCCCACCGCCCGCGCGCTGCGGGGCGAGCGCGTGCGCGGCGAAACCCTCGAGGTCAGGCGCGGGGGAGAGCCCGCGGTAATCGAGGTCAACTCGAACCCGCTGTACGATCCCCACAAGCGCGTACGCGGCGCCGTCACGGTCGAGCGCGACGTCACCGAGCGCACGCGTCTCCAACAGCGCGTCCAGACGGAAGCCGAACGCCTCGATCGGATGGTGAAGGACGCCACGCGTGAGCTGCTCGAGCTGCAGGAGGCGGCCGCGCGCGACCGCCGGCTCGCCGCCGTGGGACAGCTCGCCGCGGGCGTGATGCACGACGTGAACAACGCGCTCAACCCGATCATGGCGGCGGCGTATCTCCTCGAGATGAATGCGGAGAATCCCGCGGCCGTGCGCGACTATGCGGTGCGCATCGCACGCGCGGCGGAGACCGGCGCCGCCACCGCGGCGCGCGTCGGGCGGTTCATTCGCCAGGAGCCGCTGCTCGGATCGCGGGAGGACGTCGTCGATCTGTCGGTCATGGTCGAGGAGGTCGTGGCGATGACGCGACCGCTCTGGCAGGAGCGCGCCAAGGGGGGCGTCGTCGCGCTCGAGCAGCGACTCGCGGCGGATGTCACGATGCGCGGTATCGCCGGCGAGCTTCGCGAGGCGCTGCTCAACCTGGTGCAGAACGCGCTCGACGCGATGCCCGGCGGAGGAGCGCTTCGCATTGTGACGCAGATCACATCGAACGAAGCGAGCGTCGAGGTGAGCGACACCGGCACCGGCATGACGGCGGAAGTTCGCGAGCGCGCGTTCGAGCCGTTCTTCACGACCAAAGGGGTGAACGGCACCGGACTCGGCCTGGCCGAGGTGTACGGCATCGCGCGACGCCATCGGGGCCGCGCCGAGATCGAGTCCACGCTCGGCGAGGGGACGACTGTGCGCCTTGTGTTTCCGCCCGCGACGCCCGGCGTCGCCACGCCGCAGGGCGCACGTGCGGTGCGTCCTCCGCGGCGCGTCCTTCTGGTGGAGGATCACCTCGACAGCCGGGAGTTCATGCAGTCGCTGATGGAGAGCGACGGGCACATGGTAGAGGCGGTCCGGACCGTCGGGGAAGCGCGGGCGCGACTCGCCGACGTCGACCGTCCGATCGACGTCCTGGTCACGGACATCGGGCTCCCCGACGGCAGCGGCTGGGACCTCGTCGCGTTCGGCCGCGGGATCCGCCCGACGCTTCGCATCGGTGTCGTGACCGGCTGGGAGCCGCGCAACGAACAGGATCCGGCGTGCGACTTTACCCTGCGCAAGCCAGTCGGTGCAACGGATTTGCTGTCGAAGATTGCGGGAGAGGGGTGACGCGGCGCAGATTGCCCGAGCACCGCACGACTCTCCATCTCCACAACGCAATGCCTGACACGGGCTCGATCCGCATCCTCATCGCCGAAGACGACGACAACGCTCGCGCGCTCCTCGTGGACCTGCTCAACTCCATGGGGCACGTCGTGGTTGCCGAGGTCACAGGCGGACGCGAGGCGATCGAGCGGGCGAAGGACGTCGTGCCGGACGTCGTGCTGCTGGACGTGCACATGCCGGACGGCTCGGGGATCGAGGCGGCGGAAGAGATCGCCAAGGAAGTGCCCGGTGTCGCCGTCGTGCTGTTCAGCGGCGACCAGACGATCTCGCTGAGCGAGCGCGAGGTCGCCGCGACGGCGGCCATCGCGTTCCTGCCGAAGCCCACGCCACCGCGCGTGCTCGACTCCACGCTCCGGCTCGCCGTGAGCCGCGCGCGCGAGTTCAACTCGGCGAAGAAGGACGCGGCCGCGGCGCGCGGCGCTCTCGAGAACCGCAAGACGATCGAGCGCGCGAAGGGAATTCTCATGCGCCGCACGGGGTCGTCCGAGCAGGAGGCGTATCGCATCCTGCAGCGCACGAGTCAGGACCGCTCGGTGCCGATGGTGGACGTCGCCCGCGAAGTGCTCGACAGCGAGCCCGGTCGAACCTGAACGTTAGGCGGTCGCCGGCGGCCGCACGAACTGCTCGAGCCCGACGCCTAACAACAGCGTCGCCAGCACCACCGCCGCGGACGTGAAGAACGGCACGCCTCGCCCGAGGTGATCGTACGCGAACCCGGCCCACAACGGCGCGATGATCCGCGCCACCCCGCCGAACGTCTGCTGCACACCCATGTAGAGGCCACGCTCGCGTGACGAGATGACGCGCGAGAGCAGCGCCGTCACGCACGGGAACGTGAACGCCGTGCCGAG
>DATEOG010000380.1:0-7008 GCA_035274345.1 Gemmatimonadaceae bacterium | reverse complement strand
TCGCGTCGAGCGTGAGGTTGGACGTGAGGTTGTACTTGATGTCCGCGCCCGCGCTGAGCTTCATGTCGCGCGAATCGTTGTACGGATCGCCCGGCGTCGCGTACTTGAACTGGCTTTTCGAGACCACGTACGGCAGCAGCTCGGCCTGTCGCGGCCGGTGCTTCACGACGATCCCCTGCAGGTGGCCGAAGTATCCAGGTCCCCCGCTCTCGTCGCGCTTCCGAAACGACCACATGTCCTGCTCGTTGAGCCGATCGACGACCCGCCAGATCTGCAGCCCCCACGTCTGCGCGCTGTCGCGCGAGAAGCGGAGCTGCGAGTACGGGATACGCATCTCGGCGGTCCAGCCGGTCGCGTCCGTTCGCGCCTCACCCTCCCACACCGGATCCCACGACGGATCGCCGTTGAACTGATCGCCGCGCACGCCGGCGGGATTGATCTCGAACCAGATCTCGTCGAGATGATTGTGATACGGGTCGAGGACGACGGCGAGCTTGTCGGTAGTCAGTGAGTTGAACGATCCGTTGTTCCCGTTGGACGCGAGCAACTGGTCCCGCCGAGCGAGCGGCGCGCGGATGCCGGCGGCGCCCGTCGGTTCACTCATTCGGGCGCCGACGTAGATTGCCTCGTCGTCGTACAGGATACGGACCTCGGTCGCGAGCGAAGCGGCGTTACCCTCGACGGGGCGCTGCTGCCGTAGCTCTGTGATCGGGGTCACTGATTTCCAGGCCTCCTCGTCGAGGCGGCCATCTATTGAAATTGGTGCGGTTCGAAGGACCGCACCGGCGGCGGGCACAGGCGCAGACTGGTGCGCGTTGGTTTGCTGCGCAGCGACAGTGGTGAACGCCAAGGCACTTGCGGCCAATGCGCGCTCGAAGGCGCGCAACGGAATATTGTACAACATCGGATTGTCTTCGCTGGTGGGAGGCGAGGGGCCTCAACGGCTCGTACGACTTGGATCAGCCAGCGGTTTCGAAGGTTTGAAGGAGATTTCCCACGGCTCGGACCGGTAACTGGACGCGCGTTCGGCCCAGTGTTTGAATGGGTCTCCGCGAGGCAGGAGATCCGCCATCACATCGACAGCTCTTGACCGGTTCATACTCGAAGATGAGTAGCCAGCCGAACCTCCGAACAGCGAACACCACCGTGCCGACGGTGACGGTCGTCATCCCCACGTTCTCGCGTGCGGAGAGCCTGACGCGCTGCCTCGAGGCGCTGGCGAATCAGACGCTGTCGCGTGGCGCGTACGAGGTCATCGTGTGCGACGACGGCAGCCCCTCACCGGTGGCGCCCATCGTGCAGCGCTTCGCCGATCGAATGGCGGTGCGGGCCGTACGGCGATCGCGCGCGGGCCCCGCCGCGGCCCGGAACGAGGGCGCACGGCACGCCCGTGCGCAGCTGCTCGCCTTCACCGACGACGACTGCGTGCCCACGCCGCTCTGGCTCGAGCTGCTCGTCGAGCGCGCGAAGCGGCACCCGGGCCACATGATCGGCGGCTCGATCGTGAACGTGCTCCCCGAAGATCCATTCGCGACGGCGACGCAGCTGATCATGAGCGCCGTCTACGACTATTACTCGCAGAACGCGGTGGGTCATCAGTTCTTCAGCACGACCAATCTCGCCGTGCCGGCGAACCGCTTCTGGCTGCTCGATGGGTTCTCCGAGCGATTTCCGCGCGCGGCGGGCGAGGACTACGACTTCTGCGCGCGATGGGCCGAGGCGGGATTCCCGACCGAGTACGCGCCCGAGGTCGAGGTGGGACACGCGCACGGGCACTCGCTCGCGAGCTTCTGTAACCAGCACTTCGGCTACGGCCGTGCGCTGCTCCGGGTCCGCCAGGGGATGGCGTCGCGGCGAGGGGGATCGGGTGTGGACATGGAATCACCGAGCTTCTATCGGCAGATTCTGACCTACCCGCTGCTTCACAGCGAGCATGGTCGTGCCGTGCGCAACGCGGTGCTCGTCCTTCTCGCGCAGGTCGCCACCGCCTGTGGTGGAGCGCGTGAGTGGTTCGAGCCCAGCGACCGCTGGACGATGCCACAAGCGACCGCCGAGCACCGACCTCCCCACGTCTCGAGCGCCATCCGTTGAGCGAACGCCCGGAACGCCAGCACGATCAACCGCGTCGACCGGGCCCCCGCTTCACCGTCATCGTCCCGACGTTCGACCGCCCTGGGCCGCTCGCCGCATGCGTGCGCGCACTTCGCGCGCTGGAGCGTCCCGGTGGCACGCTCGAGATCGTGATCGTGAACGACGGTGGGCGTCCGCCGTCGGCCGAGGTCGTGCGAGGCGCGGAGACCGGGCTGGAGATTCGCGTCATCGAGCAGCGCAACGCCGGTCCGGCGTCCGCGCGCAATGCAGGAGCCGCCGCGGCGCGCGGTGAATGGCTCGCGTTCACGGACGACGACTGCCTCCCGGATACGGCGTGGCTCTCGGCGTTCGATGCGGCGCTGCGCGCGACACCGGATGCGCTCGCGGGCGGACGCACCGTGAACGCGTTTCCCGACAGCGTGTTCGCCGACACGAGCCAGCGGCTCGCGGACTTCGTGTCCTCGTACTTCGATGGCGGCGCGACTGGCCGATTCTTCACGTCGAACAACATCGCCGTGTCGCGGCAGGGTTTTCTCGACGCGGGCGGGTTCGATGCGCGCTTTCCCTTCAGCGCCGGGGAGGACCGCGAGCTGTGCGATCGCTGGTCGGCGCAGGGACGGCCTTCGGTCACGGTGAAGGAGGCGGTCGTGGGCCACGCGCACCGGCTGTCGGCGCGGCGATTCCTGCGCCAGCACTTCACCTACGGCCGCGGCGCGGTGGCGTTCCGGCGCGTGCGGGCCGAATCGGGACGGCCCGTCCGGATCGATTTGTCGTTCTATGTACGCTCGCTGTCGTTCGCGCTGCACGGAGGCGAAATGGGGCGCGGGGTCGTGCGCGCGATGCTGACCGCGCTCGCCCACGCCGCGTACGCGGCAGGACTCCTGTGGGAATCGCGGCGGCGCGCGAGGCGCGCGCCCGCACGCTGATGCGCGTTCTGCTCCTCACCCCCATGCCGCCGTCGCCGAGCGGGCTCTCGGCGACGCCGGTGCTGCTGCACGCGCAGCTGCGCGCCCTTCGCGCGCGACACGAGGTCACGCTCGTGACGATCGCCGGCCCGCATCGGCAGGACATCGAGGCGGCGCAGGCGCTGCGCGAATCGGGGCTCGATCTGCACGCGGTGCCGCGAGTCGAGGCGACGCGAGTCGATCGTGCCGCACGATGGATCGATCACACGACGCGGTGGGCGCTCGGCCATCTCCCGATGCGCACGATCTGGTTTCACCGACCGGAGGTGCAGCACACGATCGACCGGCTCACGGCAGAGCGCACGTTCGACCTCGTGCACGTGGAGGACAACGCGATGGGGGTCTATCGACTCCCGCGCGGCGTTCCTAGCTTGTTCGCCGAGCACGAGGTGCGAACACCTCGCGACGTTCGCTGGACGGAATGGCTGCATGACCCCGATGGTCCGTACCGCGGCATGCTCGACGAGATCGACTGGCATCGATGGGACCGATATCAGCGCAGCGTGTGGCGGCGGTTCGACCTCGTCCAGGCACTGACCGATCGCGATGCGAGCACGATGCGGCGGCTCGTGCCCGAGCTGGCGTCACGCGTGCGCGTGAATCCGTTCGCGGTCGAGATCCCGCCTCCCACCGACCTCACGCTCGAGGAGGATGACGCGATCGTCTTCACCGGTGGCTTTCTGCACGCTCCCAACGTCGATGCCGCGCGCTGGCTGGTCGGCGAGATCATGCCGCGCCTCCGCACGATGCATCCCGGTGTGCGGCTGCGCCTAGCCGGCTCGGATCCGCGCGGCGCGCTGCGCGGTCTCGCCTCGGCGGACGTCGAGGTCGTGGGGTGGGTGCCGACACTCGCAACGGAGCTCGCGCGCGCGGCGGTCGTGGTAGCGCCGCTGCGCGTCGGCGGCGGGCAGCGCATGAAGGTGTTCGAGGCGCTCGCGTCAGGGAAAGCAGTGGTGACGACGCCGCGAGGTGCCGAGGGGCTGATCGTCGCCGACGGCGCACCAGCCCCGCTGACCCTCGCTGAATCGGCCGACGCATTCGCCGCCGCGACGGCGACGCTACTGCGCGATCGCGGGCAGCGTCGCGCGCTGGGCGCTCGTGCACGCGAGCTGATGATCGCTCGGCACGGTCCCGATGCCTACGGCGAGCGCATCGACGACGTCTACGCCTCGCTCATGGGCGGCGCGGCGCGGTCGGGCGCATGACGGCCACCGTGCCGATCCTGATGCTGCACGAGGTGTCGGCGCGTCCGGATCCGCGCTACCGCAAATACACCCTGACGCCGCGCGAGCTCGACGAACGGCTCGACTGGCTCCGGTCGAAGGGCTACGAATCGGTCAGCATGGACGACCTCGTCGCCGCGCGGCGCGGCGAGCGCGCGCTGCCTGCGCGGCCGGTCGTGATCACCTTCGACGACGGGGGACGCGACTGCATCGAGCACGCCGTGCCGGCGCTCGCCCAGCGCAACTACGGCGCGACGTTCTACATCGTGGCCGGCGTCGTGGGCGGTCCGATGCGATGGCTGAACGCCGAGATCGGATTCGAGCTTCCCGCCGCGGATTGGCCGGCGCTGCGCGCCGCCGAAGCCGCCGGGATGCATTGCGAGGCGCACAGCGTGACTCATCCGCGCCTCGCGAGGGTGTCCGCCGATGTCTGTCGGGACGAGCTCACGCGCGGCCGTGCCATGCTGGAGGAAGGGCTCGGCCACCCGGTGCGGCATCTGGCGTATCCGTTCGGCTCCCACACGGCGGAGACGATCACGATCGCGCGCGAGGCCGGCTATCTGACAGCGTGCACGACGGAGGAATCGCTGGCCACAGCGGAGAACGAGCTCCTCGCGCTGCCGCGTGTTCCCGTGCTGGGGACCGAGGGGCTCGGCGAATTCGCACATCGCGTCCGCACTGCACAACGCGTGGGACCCCTTCGGCTCGAGCTCGAGCGCGTCGCCCGGCGCTTCGGACTTCCGTCGGGCCGGCGGCGGTCGTGACGACGCCGCTCGCGAGCGTGGTGATCCCGACCCATCAACGAAGAGAGTCCCTGCTGCGCGCGCTCGTCTCGCTCGCGACGCAGTCGATGCCGCCCGAGCAGTACGAGGTGGTCGTGGTGGTGGACGGCTCCGACGACGGCTCGCGCGAGGCAGCGGAGTCGCTCGCCACCAGCTATTCGAAGCGGGTGCTGTGGCAGGCGAATCGCGGGCGAGCTGCGGCCTGTAACGCAGGGGTTGCGGCGGCGCGCGGCGACATCGTCATTCTGCTCGACGACGACATGACGGCCACACCGGAGCTGGTCGCCGCGCATCTGCGCGCGCACCCGACCGGCGCCAGTCTCGCCGTGGTCGGTGCCGCACCCATCCGACTCGCTCCGGAGCTGCCCGCGCACGTGCGCTACATCGGCGGGAAGTTCAATCGCCATCTCGAGCACCTCGCGACGGCGGGTCGCCCGGTAGCGCTGCGTGATTTCTACAGCGGCAACCTGTCGATCCGTCGCGACGTGCTGGAGGCCGTCGGGGCCTTCGACGAGCGGTTCACCGTGTACGGCAACGAGGATCTCGAGCTGTCGATCCGACTCACCGGAGCGGGGGTGCGGCTCGTCTACGAGCCCGCCGCCCTCGCCTGGCAGGCGTACGACAAGAGCTTCGCCGGACTCGCACGCGACAACGTGGCGAAAGGTCGCACCGCCGTGCTGCTCGCGCGGTTGCATCCCGCCGCGCGCGAGCAGCTCAAGCTCGGCACCTTCGCGCGCGACTCGCTCGCGCGGCGTGCCGTCGTGAACAGTCTGCTCGCCGTCACGCGCATCGCGCCGCGCATGCGTCAGGCCATCGTCGCGCTCACCGGTCGCCTGGGCGACCAGCGCTGGCCCGGTGTGCAGCGACTCTATCCGTTCGTGCTCGACTACCTCTACTGGTGCGGCGTGCGCGAGGCGGAGCTCGAGTCTCCTCTGCGTCCGTCACAGCGCGCATGAGCGCCGATTCGCCGCGCACCGTCGTGCATTTCTCCGACAGCGACGCGTTCGGCGGTACGGAGCGCGCGCTGCTCCAGCTCGTGGCGGGTCTCGACCGCGCACGGTGGCGACCCGTCGTCTTCCACGCCGACGTGCCCGGCGCTACGCAGCTCGCCGCGGACAGCGCCGCGCTGGGCGCGTGCACGGTCGCCGTGGAGCGTGGCGCGTCACCCGTGCGCGGCGTCGCATCGATCCCCGGATTGGTGCGAGCCCTGCGCCGCGAGAAGGCGGACGTCTTTCACGCGCACCAGACCTGGTCGCTCTCCTGCCGCTACGGAATCGTCGCCGCCGCGCTCGCGCGCGTGCCGGCGCGAGTCGCGTCGGCCCAGCTCTTCGTCGAGATGCCGCGCCTGCTCGCGGTGGACGCGCAGCATGCGCTGATCTCGCGGTGCCTCCACCGGCACATCGCCGTCTCGCAGCACGTCGCCGGCCGGCTGCGCGACCGACTCGGTGTACCCGGCGCGAAGATCACGGTGATTCCCAACGCCGTCGAGCCGCGCGCACCCGCGTCGCGCGACGACGCGATCCGTGCGCAGCTCGGCGTGCGTGAAGGCCGCGCGCTGGCGCTCACGGTCGCGCGGCTCGAGGCGCAGAAGGGGCTCACTCATCTGCTCGACGCCGCGGCGCTGCTGCCGGATGTCGTCTTCGCGGTGGCGGGAGAGGGACCCGAGCGCGACCGTCTCGCGGCGAAGGCGGCGGCGCTCGGACTCTCCGATCGCGTGCGATGGCTGGGGCATCGCGACGACGTGCCGTCGCTCCTGGCGGCAGCGGACCTGTTCGTGCTGCCGTCGCTGAACGAAGGTCTCCCGCTCGCCGCGATGGAGGCGATGCTCGCGGGCGCGCCGGTGGTGGCGGCTGACGCAGGAGGCACGGGAGAAATCGTGAGGAATGGCCTCACCGGCCTGCTCGTGCCTCCTTCCGATCCGCGCGCGCTGGCCGACGCGATCCGCGC
>DATEOG010000379.1:0-8169 GCA_035274345.1 Gemmatimonadaceae bacterium | reverse complement strand
GGCTCGGCCATGTCTACCCGGTGCGCTTCGCGGGGATCGACCGCCTCCACATACGTACGCAGCGCGTCGGCGGTAACCATCTGCTTGGCCACGATGAGCGGCGTCGTCGACAGACGACGTCCGCTGACATCGCGGAGCTCGAGGTCAAGCGCTTCGTAGCGCTCGAGCACCATGCGGAAATGATGAATCTGCGCGGCCTCGCCGACCAGCCGCTCGATCCGGGCTTCGTGCTCGCCCAACGCGGGATTGAGATAGGCGTCCTGCGTGGGGATCACTTCTTCTACGAGCGCGAGAGCCGAAGGCGCCGTCAGCTCGGCGATGATCGGCTCGACGAAATCGAACGCCGGCGTGGGCACGAGATGCCACACGCTCGCGCCCGCTGGCAACTCGTCGGCAGGCAATGCCGCGCCCGTATGACCGAGCACCTTGCCGTGACTCATCAACGTGTAATGCATCGTCATCGCGACTCCAGATGCGCCGTATGTTGCGCGTGACGATCCGATGCATTGCAGGTAACACGTGCCTCGACAATGGCCTGTTGGTCCCAGCCAGCCGCCTCGGGACGACGAGGCGGGACGGATGCGGGCTCTTCCCTAATTTCGATCGCGACGTAGTCTCTCCGTAGAGGACGATCGATCGCATCGGCAGGCTGCTCGGCAAGCATCGTGCATTCCCTTGATTCGAGATGACGGCTGATCAGGACCCGGGAATCATTCCAGAGGCGGTGGACCGTGCGACGGCGTCGCCGGACTCGGCGCTGGCGCCCACCGTCGATCCCGGTATGCGCGCCACGCCCGTCGACGCCGTCGCGCCGACGCCGAACATCGAGCGAACCGCCGACGCTGTCGTCGGCTCGCGCGGACGTTCGATCGAGGTGACCATCCTCACCTCGCTCGCGCTGCTGTACACGCTCTACTTCGCGCGCGAGTTCCTCGTCCCGATCGCCTTCGCGGTGCTGCTCAACTTCCTGTTGAGCCCTCTGATCCGCCGCATGGTACGCTTGCACATCAAGCCGCCGATCGGGGCCGCGATCATCGTCCTCGTGCTCGTCACGGCGTTCGCGGAGGGTGCGTATCAGCTCGCCGGACCCGCGCAACGCTGGGCGCTGACGGCGCCGGAGAGCTTCGCGCGCGCGGAGCAGAAGGTGCGGTCGATCATTCGACCGGTGCAGCAGGTCACGCAGAACGTGGCACGTGCGGCGGACGCCGTCGGCGCCCAGACGGAGCGTGCCCCGAGCGTCGTCGTGCAGACGGGACCGAGCGTGTCGTCGCGTCTGTTCGGCACCACGCAGCGCATCGCCGCCGGACTCCTAGAGGTCTTCATCCTGCTCTACTTCCTGCTCGCGGGTGGTGACCTCTTTCTCCAGAAGTTGATCAAGGTGCTCCCGCACTTCGGTGACAAGGTGAAGGCCGTCGAGATCGCGCGAGCCACCGAGGCCGCCGTATCGGCATATCTGTCCACGACCCTGGTGATCAACATCGTCGAGGGCGCAGTGGTGGCGGGGGTGCTGTGGCTGCTCGGCATGCCCAACGTGCTGCTATGGGGCGCGCTCGTCGCGTGCTTCGAGTTCGTGCCGTACCTCGGCGCGTTCGCCGCCGTCGTCGTGCTCTCGGTGGCCGGCCTCACGACGTTCGACGAGGTGCCGCGCGCACTGCTCGTCCCGGGCAGCTTCCTCGCGATCAACCTGCTTCAGGCGAACGTCGTGGCGCCGATGCTGTTGGGACACCGGCTCACGCTCAACCCGGTCGCGATCTTCATCGGCCTCGCCTTCTTCTTCTGGATCTGGGGAGTGCCGGGCGCTTTCCTCGCCGTGCCGCTGCTCGCGTCGTTCAAGATCTTCTGCGACCACATCGAGTCGCTCGCCGCGGTTGGCGAGTTCCTCGGCCAGCGCGACGAAGAGGAGCGTCGCGCGACGGCGCGGTTGTCGATCGTGTATAGACGGCCAGCGTAGCTGGCCTGCGGCGCAGTGCGCGATGCGCCGTGGGCGGTGCGCGACGACCTCGGGAGGCATGAGCTTCCCGAGGCCGTTCTGCCATAGCGCAAAGCGCAATGCGCAATGCGCATCGGGCGTTTCAGTATCTCTTCAACAGCTTCGCCAGCCGCTCGACGATCACCTTCGTATCCGTCTCGCCGGGTGCGAGGTCGGCGTCCACGGACTTGGGCTCCGCGCCGGGCTGTTCCACCGTCACGCGCCACCCGACCAATGGTCCGCCGCAGCGCGCCACCGCGCCTGATCGCAGGTGCGCGGTGACGAGTCCGGAGAATCCGTATTCGACGATGCTGCCCTTGAGCTTTCGCTGGAGCTGCGCAGCGACGGCGTGACCGCGCTCGTGCGCGATCGCCGCCGCATCGCTGATGGCATGCTCGAACGTCGAGCTCATCACCTCGGGCGGCAGCTCGAACTCGGCCAGTGGATCGTCGTCGGAATGCATCGGCAGCTCGGAATCGGATGGCGACCCAAGAAGATGCGAATTTCGACGCGCCCCGACCAGAGCGCGGCCACACACGACACCGTCAGTTCGTCGCGACCGGCTCCGCGAGCGCGCACGCGGTGGGCTTCAACCCATTCTTCCGCGCGCCCAGGACATCGAGCGTGCCCTGCAACACCAGCATCGCGGCCAGCGCGAGCCAGCCGGTCGCCCAGCGCGGCGTCCGCGTGCGCGACCGCACGAGCCACCATCCGCCCAGCGCCATCAGCGATTCGACCGCGAAATCCGCCGCAGGGTTCTGGTACAGCCGCAAGCCGACGAACTCGCCGCCCGGCCAGAACAGCTTCTGTCCCGTGACGTAGTCGAGCGGCAGGTGCGCCATGACCAGTGCCGCCGCGAGCACACCGGTGACGCGCCGCCCGGTGGCGGCGTAGGCGACCGCCCCCGTCAGCACGGCGATCAACGCCGCCGCCGGCACGGTGTGAGAGTAGAGGCCGTGCGGGTTGCAGCTCCCCGCCACGACGAACAGCGCGTCGACGACGTCGGGCGCGAGCGAAGCGCCGAGCAGCCAGAAGAGGGAGCTATCGCGCCGGACCGCATACGCGGCACCGGCGATGCCGAGATGGCCGGCGATCACCCGAGGAAGCGGCGCACTTCCTCGAGCAGCCGCCGAGGTGAGACCGGCTTGCTCAGGTAGGCGTCGCTCCCGGCGGCAAACGACGCGTCGCGATCGCGCGTCCCCGCCAGCCCCGTGACGACGATGACCGGAATGTCGCGCGTCTCCTTCTGATCGCGGACGGCCCGCACCGCGTTCCAGCCGCTCGTGCCCGGCATCGTCACGTCCATGACGATCAGCGCGGGCCGATCCTCGCGGGCTCGGGCGATCGCTTCGACGCCGTCTCGTGCCTCGATCACCGAGTAGCCGGCGTGCGACAGGATGTCGACGTACAGCGCGCGCTGGTCGGAATTGTCGTCGGCCACGAGGACAGTCTGGCCTGCGGGTGCGGACATGCGACGAAGTTAACGGCACCCGCCCCGGCGGCGAGAGGAGGTTCCCGAGCGGCCGGGAGTGGCACGCGTAGTCGCACGGGCGCAGTTCATGCCTCCGTCCGCTTGCATGCTACTCGCCCCCAAGTACCTGCCGAGACTCGCGGCCATCGTTGGACTGTTCACGCGCTACGGCTTGCGCGACGTCGCCAAGCAGCAAGGCCTGCTCGCGCTGATCGACGGCGGAGAGGCCGAACTGCCGGCCGAGGAGGCGGCGGAGCGCAGCGAGCAGGCGGTGTGCTTCCGCAAGCGCCTGGTCGAGCTCGGGCCGGCGTACGTGAAGCTCGGCCAGGTGCTGTCCACGCGCCCCGACCTCCTGCCCGAGCCCTATATCCACGAGCTCGAGCGGCTGCAGGACGATGTCGGTCCCATCGCGCTCGAAGACGTCGAGCATACGATCGAAGAGGAGTTGGGGGGACGGCTGAGCAAGCTGTTCGACCGGTTCGATCCCGAGCCGCTCGCCACGGCGAGCCTCGGGCAGGTGCACGCGGCGGAGCTGCGCGACGGGCGCGAGGTGATCGTCAAGGTGCAGCGGCCGAACATCCGTGGGGCGCTCGCCGAGGACATCGCGTTCTTTCACGAGCTCGCGGCCTTCCTCGCGTCGCACACGAGCGCCGGCACGCGGCTCGACGTGGTCGGAGTGATCCAGGAGCTCGAGCGTGCGCTCGCCGACGAGCTGGACTACCGCGTGGAAGCGCGGAACGCGGCGGCGTTCCGAAAGGCGCTCGCCGAGTTTCCGCGCCTGCTCGTGCCGAAGGTGATCGAGGCGTACACCACCGAGCGCGTGCTCACGATGGAGCGCGTACATGGCCTCAAGGTGGACGCGGTGCCGCGCGTCGCGCGTCTCGAGCACGACTTCACGCCTGTCGCCGACGAGCTGACGCGCGCCTATCTCAAGGGGATCACGATCGACGGCTTCTTCCACGCCGACCCGCATCCCGGGAACGTGTTCATCCTGCTGCCGGGCACGCGGAATCCGCGCACGCCCGCGCAGCTGGCGCGCGACGATCGCCGAGCAGAAGCGCGGCCCGGCGTGACGCCGATGGCGCGCATCGAGGTCGAGGCGGTGCAGTCCGCCGTTCCTGAGCCGGCCGACGTCGACGTGCGGCTCGCGCTGATCGACTTCGGCATGACCGCGCGCCTGTCGACGACGATGCGCGAGAAGGTCACGCGCCTGCTCATGGCGCTCGGCGATCATCGCGGCGACGACGTCGCCGCCACGCTGATCGAGATGGGAGAGCCGCAGACCGATTTCGATCGCGTCGGCTACACGCGACAGATCGCCACGCTCGTGGCGCGGAACCTCGAGCTCACCGCTGCCGAGGTCCAGGCGGGGCGGTTGCTGTTCGACGTGATCGACCTCTCGTTTCGCAGCGGGCTGCGGCTCCCGGCCGAGATGACGCTGCTCGCCAAGGCGCTGTTCAATCTGGACGGCGTCACACGCTCGCTCGAGCCGTCGTACACGCCGATCGACACGATCCGCGAGTTCGGGAATCAGATCGCGGTGGCGCGCGCACAGCGCGACATGTCGCCGCGCCGCATCTACCAGATCGCGATGGAGAGCAGCGACCTCCTCGCCGCGCTGCCGCATCGGCTCGACCAGATCACGAAGCGGCTGGCGGACAACGATCTCGGCGCCCGCGTCGAGATCCCGCAGGTCCCGTCGCTCATCGTCGCGCTGCAGAAGGTCGCGAACCGTGTGTTCTCCGGGCTCGTACTCGCAGGCCTGCTCGTCGCCAGCGCGATGCTGCTGCCGTACTGGCGCACGCTCGGAACGGTCGGCTTCATCATCGCCGCCGTGCTCGCGCTGTACATCGTGCTCTCGATCATGGTCAGCGATCGGGCGAGGGGAGAACAGCGGTGAGCCGGTGAAACAGGAATCGGTGACTCCCATCATGACCGTTCGTGGAGAGCTCCGAGTGAGACTCTAGGCCGGTTGCGAGGCTGGTGCGGTTCAATGCACGCATTAGCCGACCGGTTCTCCAGCTCACCGATTCGCCAAATTCACTGATCGGCTGCCGTACCGCGTGTACGACAGTTGCATCCCCCACGGCCCATGGCCCAACCCTTCCGTCACCCCATCGCGCGCGGCGCGGCCGCGATCATCGTCGGTGTCGCCGGGCTCGCCATGGCATGCGGACGGAGCAGTACGGGACCCGAGGGAACTGCGGACTCGGAGGTGGCGGACGTTGCGGCGAAGGTCGCGCAGGTTGCGGCTGCCGTGACGGGCCAGAAGGCACCGATGGCGGATGCACAGCTGGAGGGGAAGGTCATGGGATTCGACACCCATACCTATCCCGGCGACAAGACGATGGCGGCATGGAAGGCGGCCCCAGGCGCACCGTACCGCTGGGTCGGCTTCTACCTGCCCGCGCCCTGCCACAGGGACAGGTCGTGGAGCGGAAAACGACAGACGCTCGTGGACATGGGCTGGGGGCTCGCCGTGGTGTACGTCGGCCAGCAGACGTGGGGACGGAATCCGCGAAAGCTGTCGCCTGCGCGCACGGCCGCGATCGTCAAGTCGAAGAAGCCCTGCAACGCCGACCTCTTGACCGCCGATCGCGGCCGAGCGGACGGTGATGACGCCATCATGGCGACGGAGCGCGAGGGATTCCCGTCGCGATCGATCGTGTTCCTCGACATCGAGCGGATGGAGAAGATGCCGCAGGCGATGCGCGACTACTATCGCGCCTGGACGAAGCGCCTGCTCGAGGACGGCCGCTACCGGCCGGGCGTGTACGTGCACGCACACAATGCCCAGGCCGTCTACGACGACTTCAAGGCAGAGTTCGCGGCCGCAGGGGTCAACGAGGAGCCGCGCATATGGGTGGCGAGCGGGCGCGGCTGGGAGGAAGGAAAGGCGCCGCAGGACGTCGGGTTCGCCTTCGCCGGAGTGTGGCAGGGCGTGATCGACGTCGCGCGCACCGTGGCGGACATCAAGCTCCCGCTCGACGTGAACGTGTCGACGTGGACCTCGCCGTCCGACCCCGACGTTCCGGCGGACATCCCCGTGGTGCCGCCGGACCGCGTGGGAGAATAGCGACCCGTCGCGCTCGACACATCCGATTGGCCCCTTCGAGCGTATCTCCAGCGTACCCGGACGAGGGCACCAGTCAGGACCGTCTCGGGTATACTCCACCGCGCAACGCATCGCGCGGCGACCATTCTCGAGGAGCACCACGATGTCACACCGACCGGGCCGCGCCACGCGCGCCCTGCTGTTCGCCCTCATGGCAACCGTTGCTGCCGCCGCCGCGCCGCGCGCTTCTGCGCAGTCGGCCGCTCGCAGCGTGAACCGAGATCGCAAAGTGACCACGCCATACAAGAAGCCCAGCGACGCGGAGCTGCAGAAGAAGCTGACCTCGTTGCAGTACCGTGTGACCCAGCACGAGGGCACCGAGCCTGCGTTTCGCAACGAGTACTGGGACAACCACGAGGCCGGCATCTACGTCGACGTCGTCTCGGGGGAGCCGCTGTTCAGCTCACTCGACAAGTACGAGTCGGGCACCGGCTGGCCGAGCTTCACGCGTCCGCTCGTGCCGGAGAACATCAAGACGAAGACCGATCGCACCTTCGGCATGTCGCGCACCGAGGTCCGCTCAGCGCACGCCGACTCGCACCTCGGTCACCTGTTCGACGATGGCCCACGCCCGACCGGGCAGCGCTACTGCATGAACTCCGCGTCGATGCGGTTCATCCCGGTGAAGGAGCTCGCCGCGCAGGGATACGGTGAGTACCTGAAGCTGTTCGAGGCGGCGGGGAAGAAGTGAAGTGAACGGTTGTGGGTAGTGAGTAATGAGTGATGGGTGAGAGCGCGGCCTCGGGAAGCTTCAGCCTCCCGAGGCCGTGTCTCGTCACTCAACACTCACCACTCATTACTCATTACCTACCCCCAACCGATACGCGCGTCCGCGAATCGCTACCAGCAACGCCGGCACGAGGTACAGCGTGATCGGCGTCGAGAGCGCGAGACCGCCGATGACGGCGAGAGCGAGTGGGCGCTGCATCGCGCTCCCGGCTCCGAGTCCGAGCGCGAGGGGGAGTAGCCCGAAGAGCGTGCACAGCGTCGTCATCAGGATCGGCCGTAGACGAACGCGCCCGGCTTCGAGCAGCGCCGGCTCCAGCGCCTCGTGCGTGGTGCGCATCCGGTGGTGCGTGAAGTCGAGCAGGATGATCCCGTTCTTCACGATCAGTCCGACGAGCAGGATCAGCCCCATGAACGACGACACGTTCAGCGGCGTGCCGGTGACGAGCAGCAACGCCACGGCGCCGACGAAGGAGAGCGGCGCCGCAACGAGTACGACGAGGGGCTCGACGAACGACCGGAACTGAAGCACCATGACGGCGATGACGGCCGCCGCGGCGAGCGCGAGCACCGCGAGCATCGACCGGAACGCAGACTGCTGACCGGCGTACTGGCCCGCGAGCTCGACCCGGATCCCGGCAGGAGGCGGCGTCCGTGCGAGCACGGACTTGACCTCGGACATCACCGCGCCGAGCGAGCGGCCGCTCACGTCCGACGTGATAGTGATCATCTGCTGCTGATTCTCGCGCGTGAATGCGGCGCGTGCCTCCGTGGGCGAGAAGGCGGCCATGGCCGACAGCGGCGCCGTCGTCCGACTCGCCGGGATCACGACGGGAAGCGTACCGAGTCGAAGCGCGTCGTTCCGCACGTCGTCGGGTGCGCGGACAC
>DATEOG010000378.1:0-6992 GCA_035274345.1 Gemmatimonadaceae bacterium | reverse complement strand
AGGATCCAGAAGAAGAACGCCGCCTCGCGCGACGGGCACAAAAAGGTGACGAAAAAGCGGCCGAACGACTGGTAACGGCCAACCTCCGATTCGTCATCTCCTACGTCAAGAAATACCAGGGCCACGGACTCGATCTCAGTGAGCTCGTCGCCATCGGGAATGAGGGTCTACTAAAAGCGGTGCGCAAGTTCGACCCAGACCAGGGCGTGAAATTCATCTCCTACGCCGTCTGGTGGGTCAGACAAGCAGTTCTCAAAGCACTCGCCGAACAGACCAGATCAGTCAGAATCCCGCTCAATCAAAATTCGCAGCTCATTCGTCTCGCCCGCGCCGAGACGATCCTCGCCCAGGTCCTCAAGCGCGATCCCACCGAGAACGAGATCTCGCGTCTGCTCGAGGAGTCACCCGAGCAGGTCCGCGCGGCGAAGCAGATGTCCAGCACCGAGGTCTCGCTGGATGCACCCATCGACCGTTCGGATCGCGAAGCCTCCACGCTCGGCGAGCGCTTCGCCGGCGTCGACGGCACCGAGATCGAGGACACGACGGACTACAAGCTGATGAAGGAGTTCATCGAGCGCGTATTCCGGAAATACCTCACTCCCCGCGAGCGCAAGATCCTCTTCCTCTACTACGGGCTCGACGAGAGCGGCGAGCCGATGACGCTCGAAAAGATCGGCGCGCTGATGGGTGTGACCCGCGAGCGCATCCGGCAGATCCGCGAGCGTGCCTTCGAGAAGCTGCGCGAATCGCCGGACGGACGCGCCCTCGCAGGGTTCTGGCAGGCAGCCTGACGGTTTTCACCCGAGACGGCACATTTGATCGGACGAGGCGAGGCGGGGCGGGGACATTCTTCCCCGCCCCGCTCGTGCTTCCAGGCACGCGTCCCCTGTGATCCATGTCCGTTGTTACGTCCATGAGTTCGAGCGCGTGCTAGAGTAGCCGCGGCCGTCTCGTTCAAACCGGTCGCTCCACTCGCAGCAACCGCGAATGCCCGACCGAAGCAGCCCAATCTTCACCGATCACACCGGCCGACGGTGGCGGCGGATTCGTCTCGCCGCCCTCGTGGCCGGCGGCGCCGCTGCGCTCTTTGCCTGCGTGCTGATCGCTGCCGAGCTGTTCACTCCGCCCATCCCGCCCGAGCTGTCGATCGCCGGCATCAACGCCCGCGTCGAATCGCCGCGTCGCGAGTCGGGCCGCGGCATCCGGGTAACCGACCCGGAGCGACTCGCCTATCGGAGGCGTCTCGCGGCATCGCTGCGCCGTTATCGGGACGCAGCGCCGCCCGGCGACGCGATGGTGCCCGCGGCTTCCGTCCAGGCGCGCTCGTCGAAGACGGGGTCGCCAATCGTCGCGGGCTTCTACGTCAACTGGGCGGACAACTCACTCGCCTCGCTGACCCGCAACTACGACAAGCTCGATTGGGTCGTTGGCGAATGGGCGTTCATCCCGCCGAATGCAGATTCGCTCCTGATTCGCATCGACCCGGAGGTGCTCGAGCTGGTCGCGAGGCATCCGGCACGGTCGCGTCCCGCGCTGTTCCTCATGGTCAGCAACTTCGTCGCTGCGGGCGAGGACTCCTCCGCGGGAGACTTCGACTCGGAATCGGTGCGCCGGTTCCTCGGCAACTCCGTGGCGCGAGCCAACGCGGTGCGCCAGGTCCGAGCCGCCGTGCTGCAGCACGGCCTCGCCGGCACGACGCTCGACATCGAGAACTTCGCACCGGATCTCCACGCCGCCGTGCTGGGGTTCGCCCGCGAGCTGCAGCAGGAGATGCACGCGATCGGCCGACTCTCCACTCAGGCCGTCGCCGTGAGCGAGGACGACGACTACATCAGGCGTGCTGCGGAGGCCAACGACAAGCTCTTCCCGATGCTGTTCGACGAGCACTACTCGAGCGGCGACCCGGGACCGGTGGCGAGCCAGCGCTTTTTCGTCACGCAGGCCGAACGGTTCGCGCGGCTCGTCGCTCCGTCGAAGCTGATCTTCATGGTCGGTGCCCACGGCTATGACTGGAACGACGCGGATGCCGTGCTGCACCACCGCGCGGAAGCGGTCAGCTTCCAGGAGATCATGCGCGTGGCGCGCGGTCGCGGCCATCCGCGGCCGCTGCTTGATCCCGGCACGCTCAATCCCTTCATTCGCTGGACCGACGCGGATTCGACCGAGCACGTGATCTGGTATCTCGACGCGATCACGGCCTACAATCAGATGCTGGTCGGACATCGCCTCGGTGCCGCCGGCCACGCCATCTGGCGGCTCGGGGGCGAGGATCCATCGTTGTGGCGCGCCATCGGGGCCGACGGAACGCTTCTCGCCCCCGACAGCCTCCGCACCGTACCGCCCGGCTACGACACGGAGTTCGAGGGCACCGGAGAGATCCTCCAGATCACCGGATTCCCGTCGCCGGGCCGCCGCGACGTCACCGTGGATGCCCGGACCGCGCTCGTCACGCGCACGTCGTACGACGAGATCCCCGTTCCGCACGTCATCGAGCGCACCGGCGGCCACGCGCGCAACCTGCATCGCGTCGCCCTCACCTTCGACGACGGGCCCGACAGCCGGTGGACGCCGATGATCCTCGACACGCTGCGCTCGCGCGGCGTGAAGGCGACGTTCTTCGTCATCGGCGAGAACGTCGACGACCAGCAGGCGCTCCTTCGTCGCATGTACCGCGAGGGGCACGAGCTGGGGAACCATACCTACCGTCATCCGAACCTCGGCCTGACGAGCGCGCCGCGTACCGTCCTCGAGCTCGACATGACGGAGCAGCTCGTCTCTACACTGATCGAGCGTCGAATGGCCTTCTTCCGGCCGCCGTACTTCGGAGACGCCGAGCCGACGACGAACGACGAGCTCGTACCGGTGGGAATCGCCTCGCGGCGCAACTACTGGACGATCGGGCTGCACGTCGATTCCGAGGACTGGCGCGTCTCGGATCCCGACTCCATCGTCGCCAACGTGCTGCGCGAGCGTGCGGCGCCCCGCGTATCCGAGGCCACCGCGCAGGACTCGGCGCGGAGCATCGTGCTGATGCACGACTCCGGCGGCGATCGAAGCGCCACCGTGCGCGCCCTCGGTCCGCTCATCGATTCACTTCGCGCGCGCGGTGACACGCTGGTGCTGGTGAGCGCGCTCGCGGGGATCACGCACGAGCAGGCGATGCCGCCGATGCCGACGATGACGGAGGCTACGCGATTCGTCATGCACGCCGGCTTCACCACGCTGGGCGTGACCGAGTCGATCCTGTACTGGGTGTTCGCCACCGCCGTCGCCCTTGGCATGGCGCGCCTGCTGTTCATCGGTGTGCTGGCCATCTACCAGCGCCTCCGCCGGCATCAGGTGCGACACCAGCCCGGCCGGTTCGCGCCCGGCGTCAGCATCATCGTCCCGGCGTACAACGAGGAGAAGGTCATCCTTCAGACCGTCGCCTCCCTGCTCGCCCAGCAGTACGCGGGGCCGCTGGAGATCGTCGTCGTGGACGACGGGTCCATGGACGCCACGATGGACGTCGTCGTCGAGCGCTACGGGGACCATCCGCTCGTGTCGGCGTACCGCAAGGAGAACGGCGGCAAGGCCAGCGCACTCAACTTCGGCATCGCGCGCGCGCAGCACGAGATCGTGATCGGCCTCGATGCCGACACGCTGTTCGACCAGGACACCGTGGCCGAGCTGGTGCAGCCGCTCGAGGACCCATGGGTCGGCGCCGTCGCGGGCAATGCGAAGGTCGGCAACCGCATCAACCTGGTGACGCGCTGGCAGGCGCTCGAGTACGTGATCAGCCAGAACTTCGACCGTCGTGCCTTCTCCATGCTCGACTGCATCACGGTGGTGCCCGGAGCCGTCGGTGCGTGGCGACGATCGCTCGTCCTCAAGGTCGGTGGATTCAAGGAAGACACGCTCGCGGAGGATCAGGATCTGACGCTGGCCATCCGTCGCGAGGGACTTTCGGTGGCCTATGCGGACGGCGCCGTCGCGTACACCGAGGCTCCCGACACGCTGCGCGGCCTGGCGAAGCAACGATTCCGCTGGTCGTTTGGGACGCTGCAGTGTACGTGGAAGCATCGCGATGCTTTCTTTCGGCGCCGGTACGGCTCGCTCGGATTCATCGGGCTGCCGAACGTCTTTCTGTTCCAGCTGCTACTTCCCGTCCTCTCTCCGATCGCCGATCTGATGTTCGTGTGGAGTCTGGTGTCCATCTGGATGAACGCGAGCGTACAAACCGCCAACGAGCGGTTCGCGCATGCGAGGCACGACTTCCAGCAGGTGCTCTGGTTCTACGCGATCTTCCTCATCGTCGACTTCGTCGCCTCGGTCATCGCCTTCATGATGGAGGAGGACGAGGACAAGAGCCTGACCTGGCTGATCTTTCTCCAGCGCTTCGCGTACCGGCAAGTGATGTACTGGGTCGTTTTGCGCTCGTTCGCGGCAGCGTTGCGCGGACGCATGCAGGGATGGGGTAAGCTCGAGCGGAAGGCGACGGTGTCGCTGCCGGATAGCAGGCGCGGGTTCTGGACACGCCTCGGACAACTCCTCGGCGCGGGCGTCTGACGTGTCCGGCCGCATTCCCGCGATTCTGAACGCCGGGTCCGGCACGGCCGAGGAAGCCAGGAAGGCGCTGGAGCAGAACGGCGCGTTCGAGGTGCACGATGTGGAGCCCGAGCAGATCGCGCCGACGATTCGCTCCGTGATCGAAGGGGGCGCCAAGCGAATCCTGATCAGCGGCGGCGACGGTACGATCGCGACCGCCGCGACTCAGCTGTTGCGCACCGAGGCCGAGCTGGCGCTCCTCCCGGCTGGTACGCTCAACCACTTCGCGCGAGACCTCGGCGTGAGCACGGAGGCTGATGAGGCGCTGAAGCTCGCCGTCTCTGGGGAAAGCCGCGGTGTGGACGTCGGCGTCGTGAACGGCCACGTCTTCCTGAACACGAGCAGCGTGGGCGCGTACGTGCGGTTCGTCCGAATTCGCGAGCGACTCGAGCGATGGTTCGGGTACCGCATCGCCTCGGCGCTCGCCGCGCTCCGCATCCTGTTCCAGCTCCGCCGGTTCGCGGTCGAGCTCGAGGTGGAGGGCAAGCCGCGCATCTATCGAACTCCGCTCGTCTTCATCGGCGTCGGTGAGCGTGAGCTGCAGCTGCCGACACTGGGGAACCGGGTAAGCGAGGGACAGCGCGGGCTCCACGTGATGATCGTGAACGGACGCTCGCGCGCACGGCTGCTGGCGCTCGCGCTCGCCGCGGTGGCCCGAGGAGTGGACGCCGTGGCGCGCACCCCCGAGCTCGACAGCTTCCTGGTTCAGCGCTGCACGGTGACGTTGCGGCGCCCCACGTTGGTGGCGATCGACGGCGAGCTGGTCGCGATGCGCGAGACGCTCGAATACGAGCTGCGACCCGACGCGCTGCACGTCGTATGTCCCCCGCCGGAAGCCGGGGACGCGCGCGCTCCCGAGGCGCTCACCGCCTAGTCGCGGCCTCTCGCGTCTCCTAACTTTCGATCGTGTCCTCTGCCGCAGCCGGCTCGCCTTCGTCGTCGGTTTCCGCACGCGGCGCGACGCGCGCCGACGACGGGCTCGCGCGCGCCCTCGCCGCGATCGTCGGCGAGCGTCGCGTGCTCGAGCGGCCCGGAGAGCTGCGGGCGTACGAATCCGACGGGCTCCCGGGCTACCAGCAGCGCCCTTCGCTCGCCGTCTTCCCCGGCACCCGCGACGAGACGATCGCGGTAGTGAGGCTGTTCGCCGAGCGCGGCGTCCGGTTCGTTCCGCGCGGCGCCGGGACCGGGTTGTCCGGCGGCGCGCTCGCCGACGACGTCGTGCTGCTCGGGCTCCATCGGCTCCGACAGATCGTCTCCATCGACGCGGAGAACTGCCGCGCGGTCGTCGAGCCTGGCGTGGTGAACGCGGCACTCAGTCGCGCCGCCGCCGCGTACGGGCTGTACTACGCGCCCGATCCGTCGAGCCAGACCGCGTGCACGATCGGTGGCAACGTGGCCGAGAACGCGGGCGGGCCGCACTGCCTCAAGTACGGCGTCACGCTCAATCACGTGCTCGCCGTTACTGCGCTGCTGCCGAGCGGGGAGATCGTCACACTCGGCAACCCGCGGGGCGAGATGACGGGCTACGATCTCCTCGGCGCGTTCGTCGGCTCCGAAGGATGCTTCGGTGTCGCGCTCGACGTGACTGTGCGGCTCGAGCCGCTGCCGCAGGCGGTGCAGACGCTGCTCGCCGATTTTCAGTCGGTGCACGCCGCGGCGCAGGCGGTGTCGGCGATCATCGCGTCGGGAATCGTGCCGGCTGCGCTCGAGCTGATGGACGCCGCAACCATTCAGGCCGTGGAGGCGTCGATCTACGCCGCGGGCTATCCGACCGATGCAGCGGCGATCCTGTTGATCGATCTCGATGGAGCCGCGGCCGGACTCGACGAGGACTCGTCGCGCGTGTCGCGCTTCTGTGCCGAGGCCGGCGCGCGCGCGGTGCGGATCGCTACCGACGCCGCGGAGCGCACGAGGCTCTGGCAGGGACGCAAGAAGGCGTTCGGCGCGATGGGCCGACTCGCGCCGCACCTCGTCGTTCAGGATGCCGTCGTGCCGCGCACGCAGCTTCCGGAAATCCTCGCCACTATCGACCGCATCGGGCGGCGCCACGGCGTGCAGGTCTGCAACGTGTTTCACGCCGGCGACGGCAACTTGCATCCGAACATGGCGTACGACGGGAACGACGCCGACCAGTCCGAGCGCGTGCACCGCGCGATGAGCGAGATCATGGAGGCGTGCATCGCCGCCGGCGGCACGATCACCGGCGAGCACGGGATCGGGCTCGACAAGCTTCCGTACATGGACCGGCTGTTCACGCCGGAGACCCTGAGCGCCATGTGCGCCCTGCGCAACGTGTTCGATCCCGAGCGACGCGCGAATCCGGGCAAGGTCGTCCCGGTACACTACTGCCGCGAGTGGCATGGCGCGCCGGCGGCGCGCCCCCGACAGGCGTGAGCACCGACGCC
>DATEOG010000377.1:0-5968 GCA_035274345.1 Gemmatimonadaceae bacterium | reverse complement strand
TGCCCGCACCCGAAGTCGCGGGCAACGCGACGAATGACGCGCCGCGCTCGGTCAGAACGCGACGTTCAGGACGGGATACAGTCCCTCTCGTCCGCTTCGTGCCAGCACGAGGTTCTGAGGCGTGAAGCGCATGGTGAAGCGCGACGGCGTCGCGCGCGCTCCGGTGCGGCGCGAGAACCTGGCGTTGGCGTGCGCGGGCGCGATCAGGTTGTGGGTGACGATCGCGCCGAGCAGGCCGCCGAGCGTCGCCGGTCCGAAGATGAGTGAGGGATTATCGGATTCGGCGAGCACCGGCACGGCGAGTCCGACGACCGCGCCGGCGACGGTCCCGAGCTGCAGCAGCCTCGCCTCCGAGTCCTCGTAGTCGAACCGCCGAGCGAGGAGCCGGTCGGCGCCAATCGCGCCCGCCGCGAACCCCGCCGTCAGAAGTCCGGCGATCGCCTGCTCGTCGTCGCTGCTCTCCGGGATGAACGTCGCCACGGCGGACGCACCGAGCAGTTCGCCGACGATGAGCGTGCCGACGTCGCCCGCCGTGACGCGGTACGATGTCCTCCGTGCGTAGCGAAGTCCCAACGGATACCCGACCGCGCCCGCCCCGATCACGAGAGCCGTCGCGACGCGGCGAGAGCCCTCCTCGCGCCACATGCCCGAGGCCACGAGTGCTCCGACGCCCAAGCCCCCCGTGAGGAACGCACCGTGCGAGACACCGTGCGCTTCGGCGTCCGTCATCGGCCGCGCAAAGTGGTAGCCGGCAACGTCGCCGATGATGCCACCGGCGAGCAGCGCTCCCGCGATCGCCTCGGTCTCGAGGTTCTCACCACCGATCGAGTAGGCCGCGAGCCCCGCGGCGGCCGCGCCGTGCAGCGCGCCGTGCCAGGCGAGATGGTTCTCCGCGGCGGAGATCGGAGTGCGTCGCGCTCGATCGGCGGCGAGGAAGAACGTGCCCCCGGCGACCGCGAGATACGCGGCCGTCCCTCCGGCGGCGTTCCCCGCCAGCGCCGCCGCGGCTGGCCCGAAGAGCGCGACGCCAAGTATCGTCTGGTTCGCAACGAACCAGCCGCGTACCGGCTCGGAGATGCGCGTCGCGAGCGAATCGGGCCCGCCGGCCGCCAGCTGTGCGGCGACGCCGCGATCCACCGCGTCGGAGAGCGCGACGCGCTGTGGCGTGGACAGCGCATAGCGGTCCAGCACTTCGCGCTGACGCCGGACGACGAGCACCGACGAGCCCGCGCCGTCTTCGATGGCGTAGAGCCGCGCGTCGAGATAGTCGCCGGTGACCGGCCACACAGGCGACGAGAGGCCGAGTCGAGCGGCGAGCGGCGGGGTGATGCTGAGCACGCGCCCCGCGCTGTCGAACGATATGGGACGCTCGCGCACCTGGGCGCGCACGGCCGATGGCGCGAGTGGGAGAAGCGCGATCGCGAGCCACGAGAGCGCGCTGGTTCGTCTGAACGTCATCCGTAGGGCGGAGGGGAACGTGGAATCTCGCCGCAGCCGAGAAGCATGCGTCGGGCCAGCGAGCCGGCTAGTCGAACCGCTTCACGAACCGCCGGCCGGTGTGCTCGAAGCCGATCCGCTCGTAGAAGCGGGGCGCATCGGCGCGATGCAGCGCGGTGGTGACGACGAGCCGGTCTCCGCCGTGCGCCTTGCACCAGCGTTCCACCTCGGCGACGAGCGCACGACCGACGCCTCGCCCGCGCATCTCGGGCGGCACGACGAGCGCGGTGAGCTGTATGTAGGGCCGCGCCGAGTGCAGCACGGCCTTCGAGTGCACGGTGGCGAGACCGACCGCCGTGCCGTCGACGTCCGCGACGAAGGCGTCGTCGCCCGTCGACCGCAGTCGCCGGAGTCGCTCCGGCAGCTCGCTCGGATCCGCCGGATATCCGAGATGCGCGAGCAACGACGCCATCGAGGTCGCGTCGGCGTCCGTCGCAGGACGGATCTTCACCGGCGAGGCAGCCGACCGCTCGGGCGTCACGTCGCCGCCGCGTGCGCCGTCGTCATCGCACGAACGGCGCGACCTGCGTGCGCCAGATCGCGTAGCCGGCCGGTGTCATGTGCAGGCTGTCACCGACGAACAGGGCCGGCTGCGGATGTCCGTTTGCGCCGAGCATCGGCTCGAAGACGTCGACGTACGAGAGCAGCGTGTCCTTCGCCACGACGTCGCGCACGAGACGGTTCGCCTCGCGCTGCAGATCGGCCAGTCTCCACCGCGACGGGCTGGGCTTGATGGAGATGAAGACGATGCGCGCCTGCGGAAGCGAGTCGCGCACTCGTCGCACGAACTCACGATAGTCGGCGAGGACCTGCTGCGGAGTGCGACCGCTCGCGATGTCGTTGTCCCCCTCGTACAGCACGACGGTACGGGGACGGTAGCGCAGGACCGCGCGCGCGAGGTAGTGGTTCGCCTCTGGAAAGGTCGAGCCGCCGAAACCTCGATTCAGCACGGGCAGCGCCGGAAAATCGGAAGCGAGCGAGGTCCAGCGCCGAATCGAGGAGCTTCCGACGAACACGATGCCGCCGGCGGGCGGCATCGATGCGCGGTCGGCCGTCTCGAAGGCCCGGATCTCCGGCTCGAATTGCTCCAGATTGGCGGGCGCCGGCGATGCATCGGCGGTTCGCTGCGCCGATGCAGGACGCGACGCCGGCGGCGCGTGTGCACACGCGACTGCCGTGAGCAGCAGCGCGTAGCGAGTGGGACACCTCATGTGATCTCCAGATCGGCGAGCTTGGGATCGGGCGGCGGGTACTTGAGGTCGAGCGACTCCAACGTGTCCGCGATGCAGCGCGCGATCAGGTAGTTGCGCACGTCCTTGTCGTCGGCGGGAACGAGATACCACGGTGCCCAATCCGTGCTCGTCTTCTCCAGGATGGAGCGGTATGCCTTGGTGTAGTCGTCCCACCGCTTGCGGTCCTCGAGATCGCCGACGCGGAACTTCCAGTTCTTCGTCTCGTCGGCGATGCGCTCCTCGAACCTGGCCTTCTGCTCATCGTGCGAGATGTGCAGCATGAACTTGAGCTGCACCACGCCGTTCTTCGCGAGCATGCGCTCGAAATCGTTGATCTGGTCGTAGCGCGCCGACCAGACTTTCTTGGGGAAGATGCCGTGCACTCGCGGCACGAGGATGTCCTCGTAGTGCGAGCGGTTGAAGATCCCGATCATCCCCTTGGGCGGAATCTGGCCGTGGATGCGCCAGAGAAAGTCGTGGCGCAGCTCGAGCTCCGTGGGCTGCTTGAAGCTCGCGACGGTGCAGCCCTGCGGGTTGACCGACGAGAAGACCTTTCGGATCGTGCCGTCCTTGCCGGACGCGTCGCGCCCCTGAAGCACGATGAGCAGCGCGCGGCTTCCGTCGGCCCAGAGCACGCGCTGCAGATCGGCGATCCGCGCCGACTCCTTGGCGCTCAGCCGCTCGAGCTCTTCCTCGCTCTTGCCGTGGCCGGGCATGCGCGCGTCGGCGTCACCCAGCTTGATGTCCTTCTTCGAGTCGATCGGCTTGAGCTTCATGATCGCGTGGGAAGTCGTGGAGTCCGGGCTCGACGGGGCCGGATAGTCGTCGGCTGCACCGCGCGCGGCAAGATCCGGGGCTCAGCGTTCGTAGACACCGACCACCGTCTCGTCGAACAGAAGTCGGCGGTCGGAGGGCGGCATCTCGTGCGACGCCGCGTGCTCCACGACGAGAAGACGTGCGAACCGCCGCTCGCGCCAGCTGTCGAGCACGCGGTCGAGCATGCGCGAGCCGTAGGGCGGATCGGCGAAGGCGACGTCGTACGCGTCCTCGGCCAGTGCGCCCGCGAAGGGGAGCGCGTCGCGCTTGAATATCCTGGTGCGGTCGCGCAGCCGCAGGAGCGCGACGTTCGCGCGGAGCGCGTGGAGGCTCGAGGGTCGCGTCTCGACGAAGTCCGCCCGCGCCGCTCCCCGTGAGAGCGCCTCCAGGCCGAGCGCACCCGTACCGGCGAAGAGGTCGAGCACGCGGGCGCGCGGCAGCTCGGGCTCGAGCAGGTCGAGCATCGCCGCGCGCACGTGCTCCGCCGTCGGCCTGACGCGTCCGTCGCTCGGTGAAACGAGGTCGCGTCCGGCGAAGCGTCCCTTGACGATGCGCATCGTGGACGGCAAAGCTGCGGAGAGCAACGCTTCCCGTCCATCGCGCATCCAACGGTGGTGCGTACCGCACGGTACTGGCCTCTGAGCGACGGATGCGGCGGCGCAGCGGTCCACGAACCATTTTCGCGACGACCGCGTACATGACGGGGGGTCTCGCCCTCCTGTCGCGCCAAGGCACGTCTATCGATCGGGGGGCGATTGGGATCAGCGCTCGAGTCCGTCTTCACCTTCCTGTTCAAGTATCCGCCGCGGGTGTTCGGTCGCGGCGAGCTCGTGTGGGCTCCGGTAGTCCCCGTCTGGCTCATCGCCCTCGCTGCGCTGGGGGCGCTGGCGCTGGTGGTGCTAGCCTATCGGCAGCTGCGCGGCATCAGCCGGGTCGACCGGGTGGTGCTCGGCGCGATCCGCGCCGTCGCCCTCGTGCTCATCCTCGCCTGCCTTCTCCGGCCGACCGAGGTGCTGTCGAGCGCCGTGCCGCAGCGAAACGTGCTGGCGATCCTGCTCGACGACTCGCGCAGCATGCGCGTGGCCGACGTGGACGGGACGAGCCGCACGAAGGCAATGCAGAACGCTTTTTCCGACTCGAGCGCGCTCGTGCGACGGCTCTCGTCGCGCTACGCCGTGCGGACCTTCCGGTTCGCGGCCGAGCCGTCCCCCGCCCCGGCGAAGACGCAGCTCGACGCCAGTGGGGGCCGTACCGACCTGGCAGCGGCACTGAACGGTGTGCGCTCCGATCTCGCCGGCCTGCCCGTGGCTGGAGTGATCGTGGTGACCGACGGCGCGGACAACGCCGGTGGCGACCTCGGCGCATCGATCCTCGGTCTCAAGGCGCGCCGCGTCCCCGTCTATACGGTGGGGGTCGGCCAGGAGCGGTTCACCCGCGACCTCTCGGTCACGAGCGTCTCGGCACCGCCCAGCGTGCTCGCCGGCTCCACGGTGCTGATCGACGCGGCGATCGGCGTGCGCGGCGCGGGCGGTGAGAAGACGACGCTGACCGTCGAGGCGGACGGGAAGATCGTCGCGACCGAGGAAGTCACCCTGCCCAGCCGCGGCGACGTGGTTCGTACGCGGCTCCGCGTTCCGCCGATGCCGGCAGGCAGCTATCGCCTCACGGTGCGGGCGCGGCCGATCAACGGCGAGCTCGTCGCGGAGAACAACGAGCACAGCACCGTGCTCGACGTGCGGCCCGGTCCGGCGAGGGTGCTGTACGTCGAGGGCGAGCCGCGTCCGGAGTTCGCCTTTCTGCGGAGAGCGGTCGCTGGCGACAGCGCCGTGCAGGTGGTCGGGCTGATGCGGAGCGCCGAGCAGAAGTTCCTGCGTCTCGGCGTTCGTGACAGCCTGGAGCTCATCAACGGCTTCCCGACACGCCGCGAGGAGCTGTTCCAGTTCCGGGCGATCATCCTGGGCAGCGTCGAATCGTCGTTCTTCACTGGCGATCAGCTGCGCATGCTGCAGGAGTTCGTCAGCCAGCGCGGCGGGACGCTGCTCGCGCTGGGCGGCCGTGCATCGCTCGCCGAGGGCGGCTACGGCGGCTCGCCGGTGGCCGAAGTGCTGCCCGTGCTGCTCAACGCGGCACGCGCCGACACCGGTGCCGCGCCGATCGAGCTCGCCGTACATCCGACGACAGCGGGTAGGATCCACGCGGCGCTCCGGCTCCGCGACGCCGAGCCGGCGAATCTTGCGCGCTGGGACTCGCTGCCCAAGCTGACGTCGGTGAACCGGCTCGGCGGCCTGCGTCCGGGGGCGACGACGCTGCTGGCCGGACGAGCGGGCGACGATCGCAATGCGGCCGAGCTGCCCGTGCTCGCGTTCCAGCGGTACGGGCGGGGGATGGGGGTGGTGCTGGGGGTCCAGGACACCTGGCTGTGG
>DATEOG010000376.1:0-4429 GCA_035274345.1 Gemmatimonadaceae bacterium | reverse complement strand
CTTGCCAAGGGGGTAACTTCATTTCACGACGCAGGCGCCACCTTCGAACAGATCGACGTCTTCCGGAAGCTGGCGACGGAGCGAAAGCTGCCGCTGCGGCTGTACTCGATGGTGCGCTGGGAGCCGCTCGCTCGGATGGACAGCCTGCTGGACCGCTACCGGATGATCGCCTACGGCAACGGCCACCTCACGGTGCGCACCATCAAGCGGCAGGTGGACGGCGCGCTCGGCTCGAATGGCGCGTGGCTGCTCGAGCCGTACGCTGACCTGCCGCGCAGCACGGGGCTGGCGCTCGAGCAGCCGGAGAGCCTCGCGCGCGTGGCGGCGATCGCGCGCAAGCACGGCTTTCAGATGGCGACGCACGCGATCGGCGACCGCGCGAACCGCGAGGTGCTCGACGTGTACGAGCGCGCGACCCGCGGCGCCGACCGGTCCTCGCTGCGGTGGCGCATCGAGCACGCGCAGCACGTCACCCCCGAGGACGTTCCGCGGTTCGCGCAGCTCGGCGTGATCGCGTCGATGCAGGGGATCCACACGATCTCCGACGCGCCGTGGATCCCCGCCAAGCTGGGCGCCGAGCGCACGGAGCGAGAATCCTATCTGTTCCGGTCACTGTGGGACGCGGGGGTGGTCGTCACGAACGGCACCGACGCACCGGTGGAGGACGTGAACCCGATCCCTTCCTTTTATGGAATGGTTGCTCGCGTCGCGAGCAACCAGCGCGTCTTCGTCCCGTCGCAGCGGCTGACGCGCGCCGAGGCGCTGCGGGCGTACACGCTCAACAGCGCCTACGCATCCTTCCAGGAGCGCGAGCTCGGCTCCCTCACACCGGGGAAATACGCGGACGTCGTCGTGCTCTCGAAGGACATCATGACGATCCCGGAGCCGGAGATTCCGAGCGCCCGTGTGGACGTGACGATCGTGGGCGGCAAGGTGCGGTTCGAGAGGCGGTGAATCTGGTGAGTTGGTGAGTTGGATAGCTGGTTGGTTAACTAGCCAGCTATCCAACTCACCAACTCACCCCTTCTGGCCCTGAAGCTGCATTGACGAGCCGGCATGGAGCTCTTCCTCAAGGGCATCGTCGCCGCACTGCTCGCCGCCGCGTTTCTCCTCGCGGTGATCGGGCTGCAGTCGCTCACACGCGGGACGACGATCGCGCGGCTGAAGACCCCGGGGGACGGCGACGGCCCCCCTGCTCCGCGCGATCCACATTTCTGCGACTCGCTGTCGCTCATCACCAAGACGGCGATCGTGCCGGGCCACCACGTGGAGATCTTCGCCTGCGGCGACGAGACGTATCCGCGTCTCTGGGACGATCTGCGCAGCGCGGAGCGGTCGATCACGCTCCAGATGTACTATTGCCAGCCCGGCCGGATGGCCGACGAGTTCAAGGAGATCCTGCTCGAGCGCGCGGCGGCGGGGGTGAAGATCTTCTTCCTGCGCGACGCGTTCGGCTCGGGACCGCTCAAGAAGGAGTACATCGAGGAGCTCGAGCGCGGCGGCATCGCGGTGGCGTCGTTCCGTCCGACGCGCTGGTACCAGCTGTTCAAGGTCTATCATCGCTCCCACATCCGCGTCGCCGTCATCGACGGCATGGTCGGCTACACCGGCGGCTACGGGATCGACGACAAGTGGTACGGCGACGGCCGGCACAAGGACCAGTGGCGCGACACGACGACGCGGTTCACCGGCCCCGCGGTGCTGCAGCTGCAGGCGACGTTCGCGGCGGGATGGGCCGAAGCGACGGGGACGCTGCTGGCGGGCGACCTGTTCTTCCCGCCGGAGGGGAAGCACACGCACGACGGTGATGTGTTCGGCGGACTGCTGCACGCGTCGCCGTCGGTCGGCAGCACGAGCGCCGAGCGCTATTACGCGCTGGCGATCGGGAGCGCGGAGCGTCGGCTGTGGATCTCGAACTCGTACTTCGTGCCGAGCGAGAACTTCTGCGAGCTGCTGGCGAGCGCGGTGAAACGGGGTGTCGACGTGCGCGTGCTGACGTGCAACGAGGAGGGCGACGTGCTGTCGACGTACTACGCGGGTCGCGCGATGTACGAGACGCTGCTCGCCCAGGGCGTGCGCATCTTCGAGTACCAGCCGGCGATGATGCACGCGAAGTCGATCGTCGCCGACGGGCGGTTCGTCTCGGCGGGGACGGTGAACTTCGACAACCGGTCGATGTCGTTCAACGACGAGACGACGCTGATGGCGGTGGACGACGAGCTGGGCGCGCGGATGGAGCAGCTGTTCGAGAGCGACCTGCGGTACTCGAAGGAGATCACGGCGGAATCGCACGCGGCGCGGCCGTTGAAGGAGAAGCTGCTGGAAAAGGGGTTCTCGTTGATGTCGAGGATTCTTTAGAAACCAGGTGGGGGGTGGGGGGTGGGGGGTTAACTACTCACTCCCAGCGCTGCCAGCCTCGGCGGCGTATCCGCTCTGGATGGCGACGCGCGCGCCGGAGGTCGAGCTTCGACTGGACCGGTGATTGCGACATCTTCCCCGGTGAACGAACTCATCCCTCCACACGATGGCCCCGACGTGACGACTTCTCCCACAGCTCGCGCCGGCGCGCGCCTCAGCGCCGCCGCACTCGCCGCGTATGTCCTGGCTTCCGCTTGCGCGAGCCCGGGCACCAAGTCCTCGAGCAGCAGCAGCGTCCCCGTCTCGACCACGGCGTCGACGACCGCCTGGGCGCCTGCGGCGCTGCCGGCGAACTGCACTGCGCTGGACACGCGAGCCCCGAACGCCAAGGAGCAGACTCCCGCGTTTCCGGGGCAGACGCGCATTTGCGGCGTGACGTCCAACGTCGCGTTCGACGTCGTCGTCGTCACGAACGCGCTCGACCGCCCCTGGTCGGTGGAACCGCTCCCTGACGGCCGGTTCCTCGTCACCGAGCGACCGGGCAAGCTGCGCCTCGTATCGGCGACCGGGCAGATCGGCGAGCCGATCGCCGGCGTTCCGGCCGTGGCGGCGGGTGGTCAGGGCGGACTGCTCGACGTCGCGCTCGGCCCGACGTTCGCGCAGGACCGCACCATCTTCTGGTCGTTCTCCGAGCCGCGCGAAGGCGGCAACGGGACGGCGATCGCACGGGGCGTGCTCTCCGCCGACGGGACGCGACTCGACGACGTGCGCGTCATCTTCCACGTCCTCCCGACGTACAACGGCCGGCAGCACTTCGGCTCACGCATCGCGTTCGGGCCTGACGGAATGCTGTACTCCTCGTTCGGCGACCGGTCGGACCCGCAGATGCGCCCGCACGCGCAGCGGCTCGACGGACATCTCGGCAAGGTGATTCGCATCCGTCCTGACGGCAGCGTTCCGCCGGACAACGCCTTCGCCGGCCAGGCCGACGCGAAGCCGGAGATCTGGGCGGTCGGACATCGCAACCCGCAGGGTCTCGCCTTCGACACGCAAGGGCGGCTGTGGCAGGTGGAGCACGGCACGCGCGGGGGCGACGAGCTGAACCTGATCCAGAAGGGGAAGAACTACGGCTGGCCGCGGCAGGCGTACGGGATCGAGTACTCTGGGGCGCAGCCGATCACGAGCGCGCTCGGACCATCGGCGCCCGCCGTGGATGGAATGGAGCAGCCGACGTACTTCTGGGATCCGGTGATCGCGCCGTCGGGGCTGCAGTACTACTCGGGGAATGCGTTCCCCGCGTGGCGCGGCAGCCTGTTCGTCGGAGGGCTCGCGGGAACGCGTCTCGTCCGCCTCGTGCTCGACGGAACGCGCGTGGTGGGAGAGGAGCATCTGCTGGTCGGGCGCGGTTCACGCATCCGCGACGTGAAGCAAGGACCGGACGGACTGCTCTACCTCGTGACGGATGCGGCGCCGGGCGAGCTGTTGAAGCTCGTACCCAAGGGGCGGTGAGGTTGATGGGTGGGATGGTGAGCTCGTGAGGTCAGCAGCACGATGAGAACGATCGCACAGGTCCTCGTCGCGCTCGTCGCGCTGCTGCACGCGTACTTCCTCGTGCTCGAGATGTTCTTGTGGACGAAGCCCGCGGGACGCCGCGCGTTCGGCACGACGCAGGAGCAGGCGGAGCAGTCGAAGGTGCTGGCGATGAACCAGGGTCTCTACAACGGCTTCCTCGCCGCGGGACTGTTGTGGGGGCTCACGCTCGGTGCGGCGGGGCGAGGCGTGGTCAACTTCTTTCTGGTCTGCGTGATCGTGGCCGGCGTGTTCGGCGCGGCCACGGCGTCGAGGAAGATCCTGTACGTGCAGGCGCTGCCGGCGGCGGTGGCGTTGGCAGCGTGGCTGATGGTGGTCTGGAAATGAAGGTGCAGATCCCTCGACTCGCTGCGCTCGCTCGGGATGACATCGGAGTGCAGGTCCCTCGACTCGCTACGCTCGCGCGGGATGACGCGCGCCTGTCATCCCGAGCGTAGCGAGGGATCTGCACTTCCAATTCACCATTTCACCGATTCACCAG
>DATEOG010000375.1:0-5420 GCA_035274345.1 Gemmatimonadaceae bacterium | reverse complement strand
CGGCCGCCGCACCTCCGTCGACCGCTCGGTGACCGAGCAGGACGTGCGCGCACTGCTGGAGCAGGGCGCCGAAGCGGGCGCGGTGGACCTCGTCGAGCACACGATCATGGAGAACACCTTCCGGCTCGGTGACCGCCGCGTTTCCACGGTCATGACGCCCCGGATGGACGTGCGGTGGGTGGACATCGCCGCCGGCGCCGACGAGCTCCGTTCGCGGCTCGCCGAGGCGCGGTGGTCGCCGTACGTCGTCTGCAACGGCGATATCGAGAACGTCGTCGGGCTCGTGTACGCCGAGGACATCCTCGAGATGTGCCTCGCCGGCCAGCCGCTCGACCTCGGCGCGGTCCTGCGCGAGCCCCTCTTCGTACCACTCGGCACACCCGTACTGCGCATGCTCGAGACGTTTCGAACCACTCGACGACATGCCGCCGTCGTGCTCGACGAGTTCGGTGGCGTGGCCGGTGTGGCCACGGTGGACGACATCGTGCAGGGCTTGATCGGCGCGCTGCCGGAACCCGACGACTCGACGCCTCCGGCGATCGCTCGGCAGCCGGATGGAAGCTGGCTGATCGACGGCAGCGCGCCGGTCGCCGACGTCGACGAGGTGCTCGACCTCGACCTCCCTCGCGGCACCGAGGCTCGCGAGTTCGACACCGTGGGAGGGCTCGTGATGATGGTGCTCGGACGCCTGCCGCGAACCGGGGACTCGGTGGACTACGCGGGCGCGCGTTTCATCGTCGAACACATGGACGGTCGCCGAGTGGCGGAGGTGCGGGCGAGGCTGGCGGGGGAGAGGTAGGGAGGACGGTTCTGGGTTGTGGGTGGTGGGTGCTGTGTGACGGAGTCCGAAAGAACGGTTATCGCGGCGCGGCACCCATCACTCACAACCCACGACTCACAACTGGTTTTGAGTCCACTCCACCTCCCTCGCGATCCCCGCCACGATCCCCTCCCGCCGAAACTCCTCCGGCAGCACGTCCCAGGTGTACGTCTCCACCTCGAAGTGCTCGCTCACGGAGCGCTCGCGCACCAGCCGCAGCAGGTCGGCGACGTATCCCTGTGTCCCCTCGAACGCGCCGTAGCGCGCGCGGAATACGGGGACGTGGAAGTGCACCCGCCATTCGCGCGTCCCGCGTCCCTTGCCCGCACGCGCGGCGGCGAGCGCCTGAGGGAGATCGAGGTGTCGCGACAGCGTGCCATCCTCTCGGCGCTCGACGACCTGATGCAGGTAGACGTCGTCGGCGAACGCGCTCAGCGCGTCGAGGGTGGCGTCGTCGCCCTCGCGCACGACCGCGCGCAGTCCCGCCGTCACCTGCACCTTCGGCACGCGGATTCCCGCGCGCTCGAGCGCGTCGAGCACCTCTGCCGGATCCTCGAACTCGACCGCCATGTGACAGGCGTCGAGGCATACTCCGAGGTGCTCGCGGATCGCCGTCGCCGCGGCCTCGCGCGACAATCCCGCGGCGTCCGACACCCGCGCTGCCGCGACGGCGGAGAACAGGAATCGCTCGAAGAACGCGACCGCCTCAGCCATCGTCTCGAGGAAGCAGCAGGGCTCCGGCTCCAGCGCGAGCGCCACCCGGCGGCCGGTCGTGGCGCGCAGCCGAACGAGATGTGCGACGTGGTCGAGCAGCGCCTCCGCCATTCGCGCCTGGTCGGCCTCGCCATGCACGCGTGGCGCGAACGCCCCTGGGACGGTGCTGATCGTCCCCTCGACCCCGTCCGGGAGCAGCGCGGCGAGGACGTCGGCCAGCTGATCGGTGTAGGCGAGCCGTTCGGGATCGAGCCAGTCGGGCAGGTAGACCTGCTCCTTCACCGGCCGGCCGTGGAAGGGCCCGTATGGGAATCCGTTGATCGTGAACACGTACAGATCGTGCGCGCGAAGGAAGCCCTGGAGCTCCCCGAGGGCGTCCGGCGCCGCGAGCGACCGCGCCGACTCCGCCGACAACCGCAGCCCGACGCCGAACGGCCTGCCGGGCGCCACGCGCTCGCGCACTGGCACGAGGTAGCGCTCGAGGTTCGCGCGGACCTCCGCCCAGCTCTCTCCCGGATGAATGTTCGTGCAGTAGCTCAGGTGCACCGTGGGCGAGGGCGTGCGCATCGTCGATGCAGCGTGGAGTGGAGGATCGCGTGCCGCGGCAAGGCGGGTGGGACGGAAGATGGCCACCGCGTGGCACGCTGTCAGGCTGGCCCTGACGCGCGCGGCCAGCTGATCCGGAGTCTGGTACGTAGACTAGATTGCCATCGTGGATTGGGTCGCGATGCGACCCCCGGCAGACCGCCAGTTTTCAGGAGGGCTCTCGTGCAGCCCGGAGTGATCCCCTCGCCGAAGACGGGCCGTGAGCTCGTCGACGAATACTTCATCGAGAACCGCAACCGCCTGCTCGAGATCGCGGCGTTCCTCGACCGGCTCGACCGCACCGACGGCTCGCTCGTCGATCACGATTTCCGCGTGAGAGCGTTTCGCGATGCGCTCCGGTTCCTCGACGCACCGCCGGCCACCGGCGAGCCGAAGACGCGCGTCGAGCGCATCCAGCACCTGATGAGCGACCCCACTACCGAGCCGCTCGAGAAGCTGGACACCAAGAGCGCGCGCGGCGCATACGACCGCTGGCAGCTGGGGGTGGCATGATGCGCTACGTCGACCTGCATGCGCACATGGTCTCGCGCTCGACCGACGACTACGTACAGATGGCGCTCACCGGCTGCGTCGCCGTCACCGAGCCCGCCTTCTGGGCGGGTTGGGACCGCAGCTCGGCGGACGGCTTCGACGATTATTTCCGCCAGCTCACCGACTTCGAGCCGAAGCGGGCGGCAGTGTACGGCATTCGACACTTCGCCTGGCTCTGCCTGAATCCCAAGGAAGGCGAGGACCGTCAGCTCGCGCGTCAGGTCCTCGCGAGGATTCCCAAGTATCTGCACTCGCCCACGGTCCTCGGCATCGGCGAAATCGGACTGAATCGCGTCACGCGCAACGAGATCGCCACCTTCCGGGATCACGTGGAGCTCGCGATCGAGCACGATCAGCTGATCCACATCCACACGCCGCACCTCGAGGACAAGTACAAGGGGACGCGCACGATCGTCGACATCCTCACGGAGTACGATCGCATCGATCCGTCGCGCGTGATGATCGACCACGCGGAAGAGCACACGCTGCCGATCATCCTCGAGAACGGATTCTGGACCGGGCTCACCCTGTATCCGCAAACGAAGGTGAGTCCCGAGCGCGCGATCGACATGTTCGAGCGCTACGGCACGGATCGCATCTGCGTCGCCTCGGCGTGCGACTGGGGTCCGAGCCTTCCTGATGCGGTGCCGCACTTCGCGTTGGCGATGCGGCGGCGCGGACACGATGCCGCTCTGATCGACAGCATCATTTACGGCAACCCGATCGCCTTCCTCGGCCAGTCGCCGAAGTTCGACCTTGGCACGACTCCCCGGGACGGGGCGTCGGCGGCGACAGTGTCGGCGCGTAATCCCACGACCGCGAGGTCGTCCGAGGGGGTCGCCGCGGCGTGAGGCGCACGCTGGCCCTGCTCGTCGTCGGCCTGACGAGCGATCTGATCGGCGAGGACACGCCGTATCTGCGCAACTTCGCGGGGCGTGGCGGACTGCGACCGCTCCGCACCGTGCTCCCCGCCGTGACCTGCTCGGTGCACGCGACGTTCACGACAGGCCTCCTGCCGCGCGATCACGGCGCGGTCGCCAACGGCTGGCTGTTTCGCGATACCTCCGAGGTGCGGCTCTGGCAGCAATCGAACCATCTCGTCGCCGGAGAGAAGATCTGGGACGCGGCGCGCCGCGCCGATCCGTCCTTCACCTGCGCGCAGCTGTTCTGGTGGTACAACATGTACAGCGGCGCGGACTACACGGTCACGCCGCGCCCGATGTATCCCGCCGACGGCCGCAAGATCCCGGACGTGTACACGCAGCCGATGCCGCTGCGCGACGAGCTCAATGCGAAGCTCGGCGTCTTCCCGCTGTTCAACTACTGGGGACCGCGAGCCGACATCACCACCTCACGCTGGATCGCCGACTGCACGAAGCACATCTACGACACGCGGAAGCCGTCGCTCACGCTCGCCTATCTCCCGCACCTCGACTACAACCTGCAGCGCCTCGGTCCCGGCGACCCGAAGCTCGCCACGGACCTCCGGGCGATCGACGCCATCTGTGGTGAGCTGATCGAGCACGCCGAGAAGGACGGTGCGCGCGTCGTCGTGCTCTCCGAGTACGGCATCACCGCCGTGAGCGGTCCGGTACACCTGAACCGGGCGCTTCGCGAAGCAGGGCTGATCGAGACCCGCACCGAGCTCGGACGCGACATGCTGGACGCCGGCGCCTCCGAAGCGTTCGCGATGTGCGACCATCAGATCGCGCACGTTTACGTGAAGAACCGCGAGCGCATCGCCGAGGTGAAGGCACTCATCGAGCGAGTAGACGGCGTCGAGACGGTGCTCGACGAGGATGGGAAGCGCGCGCACGGGCTCGATCATCCGCGCTCCGGGGAGCTCGTCGCCATCTCGGCCGCCGACCGCTGGTTCACGTACTACTACTGGCTCGACGACGACCGCGCGCCCGACTACGCGCGAACGGTCGACATCCATCGCAAGCCCGGCTACGACCCCGTCGAGCTGTTCATGGATCCGGCGATCAGGTTTCCGGTGGTCAAGGTCGGATCCGTGCTCGCCAGACGAAAGTTGCTCGGCTCGCGCGCGCTGCTCGACGTCATCGGTCTCGACGCGTCGCTCGTGAAGGGCTCGCACGGCCGCCTCACCGACGATCCGGCGGAGGGACCGGTGTTCATCTCCGGCGATCCGGACCTCATGCCTGATGGCGAGGTGTCCGCGACCGAGGTGAAGGAGCTGTTGAGCGCGCATCTGTTCCGCACCGCCCGCACGACCGAGCCGACCGGCGAGAGGGCGCGTGTCCTCTGAGGCGCCGCCGGCGCGACCACGGGCCGCGCCGCGTCGAAGCGAGCGCGCCGTCCCGTCCCAGTCGCGCACAACGCATGAGGCGCTGCTTCCCTACCTGCGACTGGTTCGTGCCCCCGCCGTGTTCTCGGCGCTCGGTGATCCGCTCGCCGGACTGCTGCTTCACGACTCCGGCCTCGCCGCGGGAGAAGCGTCGCGACTCTCGGCGGCCTCCGCGATGCTGTACCTCGCCGGCATGGCGCTCAACGATCTCGCCGACCAGGAGGAAGACGCGCGCGAACGCCCCGAGCGGCCGATCCCGTCGGGCGCGGTGTCGCCGCGCGCGGCCGCGCTCATCGGCGGCTCGCTGCTGCTCGGCGGTGTGCTGGCCGCGCGCGCGAATGGTGCCCGATGGACGGGCCCCGCGCTCGCCGCGACGATCGTCGCGTACGATTTCCAGCTCAAGCGCTCCGCGATGCTCGGCCCGATCGCCATGGGCGCGTG
>DATEOG010000374.1:0-2945 GCA_035274345.1 Gemmatimonadaceae bacterium | reverse complement strand
GGGTGCAGATCCCTCGACTGCGCTCGGGATGACAACTGGGTGCAGATCCCTCGACTGCGCTCGGGATGACGACGGGTGCAGATCCCTCGACTTCGCTCGGGATGACAGGGTGAAAGCTTGCAACCCTCCCCGCCCTCAGCGTGTCCTCTGAGAGCGGGAGTCTCCCGAGGCAGGCCGTCAACCGGAAACCGTCAACCGACAAAGTTCGTTTGCGACTCGCTCTCATCGTTGCGTGCACGCTCGCCGCATCCGTCACCACCGCAGCGCACGCACAATCATCCTTCCTCATCCGCGACGTCCGCCTGTTCGACGGCGAGCGCGTCACAGAGGGGCGGAGCGTGTTGGTGCGCGACGGCATCATCGCGGCGGTCGGCGGACTCGAGGTCGCCGCGCCGACCGGCACGTCCGTCGTCGACGGCCGCGGGCGCACTTTACTGCCCGGCCTCATCGACGCGCACGTGCACGTCTCCGACAGCGCCGAGGCCGACCTCCGCCAGGCGGCGGCGTTCGGCGTCACGACCGTGCTCGACATGTTCTCCGCCTCGGCGCGCTTCGAGCGCATCAAGGCGCTGCGTGAGGCCGATCCGCCGGGGATCGCCTCCGTGCGCACGGCGGGAGTTGGTGCCTCCGCGCCCGGCGGCCATCCGTCGCAGATGGGTGGTCCACCATTTCCGTCGCTCGCCGATTCGGCTGGCGCGGCGGCGTTCGTCGATGCGAGGATCGCCGAGGGCTCCGACTACATCAAGATCGTCTACGATGATCTGAAGACGCTCGGCATGTCCGTGCCGATGCTCTCCCGCGGCACGTTGCGCGCGCTCGTCGCCGCGGCGCACGCGCGCGGCAAGCTCGCCGTCGTGCACATACTGGCCGAGGCGCAGGCTCGCGACGCCATCGACGCCGGCGCGGACGGGTTGGTGCATCTCTTCACCGGCCCAACCGTCTCGCCGGAGTTCATCTCGCTCGCGGCGAGCCACGGTGCGTTCGTCGTCCCGACGCTGTCGGTGGTGTACGGCTCGTGCGGCGAGAACATCGGTCCCAAGCTCGCCGCCGACTCGCTGATCCGGCCTTACATTCGGCCCTCACTGCGGCGGATGACCACGATGACGTTTCCGCCACGTGGCGGAGTGCAGTCATGCGAGGGAACGCGCGAGGCGATCCGTCAGCTCGCGCGGCGCGGAGTGCCCGTGCTGGCCGGTACCGATGCGCCGGCGCCACCGCAGACTTACGGCGCGGCACTGCACGGCGAGTTGGAGCTGCTCGTCGGCGCTGGGCTCACGCCCGTGCAGGCGCTCACGGCGGCGACGTCCGCTCCGGCGCGCGCCTTCCGGCTCACTGATCGCGGCCGCGTCGCGCCCGGACTGCGCGCGGATCTCGTGCTCGTGGACGGCGATCCGACGACCGACGTCCGCGCGACGCGGCGGATCGTCGACGTGTGGAAGCGCGGCGTCAAGGTGGAGCGGGTTCGTTACGAGGAGTAGGGCGGCCGAGCGGTGAAGCGAGGCCCAACCAGTGTCAGGCAGCCGCCTCCTCGATCGCCGCGACCACCGCATCCGGATGCGACAGGAACGCCGCGTGGCTCGACTTCACTTCCGTCGTCTTCGCCTTCATCCGTTTCGCGAAGAAGCGCTCGGCGTCGGGATTGATCACCTGATCCTCCTGCGCGACGATGAACCACGTCGGCACGTTCTTCCATGCGGCGACGGTCGGTGTTGCCTCGAAGACCGATCCGCTCAGCGGCTTCTGCGTCGCCGCCATGACGTCGGTGTCGGCCTCGGGAAGATCCTGCGCGAACACGTCGTGGAACTGGGCCTTATCGATGTAGAGGTACCCCGCCGCGTCGGGACGGAACGCTTCGCCGACGCGTGACGGATACTTCATGGCGAGCGCACCGAGCGTCTCGCCGACGTCGGGGGCGAAGGCGGCGACGTAGACGAGTGCTTTGACGTTCGCGCCGTCGGCTGCTCCGCTGATCACCGCTCCGCCGTACGAGTGGGCGACGACCACCGTCGGCCTCTTTTGCGAATCGATCATCCGCTTCGTCGTCGCGACGTCGTCCGCGTACGAGCTGAGCGGATTCTGCACGGCAGTGACGTCATAGCCCTTCTTCTGCAGCGCGCTGATCACGTCTCCCCATCCCGACGCGTCGGCGAAGGCGCCGTGTACGAGCACGATCGCCGGCCTGTCCTGCCCATTCGAGTTTGCCATCGTCTCCTCCGCTGAGCTCGTGGTGGAGCGACAGAGCGCGAGCAGGGTACGCGCCACAAGGCGTTGGGGATGACGACAGTTGAGCGCGCGCCTGCTGGGACCATCGTCCAATGGCGCGCGCTCAGCTTCTCGAGAAGTCCGTGTGGCAGTTCGTACTGCCCGGCGCTCAGCGGTCGTGGACCTCGCCGAGCACCGGCTTCACGTCGAGGATCGGCGTGCCGTCGAGTGCCTCGAGGTGGCGCACCTGCACGCGTGCGCCGTCGATGGCTGTGATCTCCACGCGGTGGAGGCCGATCGGATTGGGCCGGTGCTGGGAGCGCGTGCTGAACACTCCTTCCTGTGGTCGCGACTTATCGCCGCGCGGATGCACGCGCAGCACATCGCGACGGGCGCGGTCGAGCCAGGTGAGAACGAGCACCTCGTCGCCCTTGTGCAGCGACGACAGGGCGTCGAGCACGTCTGGCTCGAAGACGAGCGTCGCCGCCGGGGCGCCCTCGTCCGGCTGGCGCGGGGCGAGCGCCGCGTCGGTGAGCGAAGAGCTCACTCGACCGATGACACGCAATTCGAAGTTCGTCATGCTGAGGTCAGCGTCGAACGGGGTCGAACGGGGTCAGACTCCTTGGGTCGAACGGGGTCAGACTCCTTGAAAAACGCTCCGCCGCAAGTCAAAAGGAACCAATGGGGTCAGACTCCTTGAAAAACGCTCCGCCGCGCGGTGTTTTTTAACAGGAGTCTGACCC
>DATEOG010000373.1:0-3828 GCA_035274345.1 Gemmatimonadaceae bacterium | reverse complement strand
GGCATCGCGGTACCAGTGTCACCACCGTGGATGTGTGCAGATCCCTCGACTGCGCGCTTCGCGCTCCGCTCGGGATGACCTGGTCCCGGTGTCATCCCGAGCGAGCGCAGCGAGTCGAGGGATCTGCACTTGGCTGTCATCCCGAGCGAGCGCAGCGAGTCGAGGGATCTGCACCTGAAGCGTTGATGCGCGGAGGGCACCCCTTCACGCAGGGATTTCTCACGAACATCCTGAATCCCAAAGTTGCGCTGTTCTATCTGACCTTCCTGCCGCAGTTCATCCCGGCGGACGCGCCCGTGCTGCGCACGTCGCTGCTGCTGGCGATGATCCACAACGTGCTCGGGTTCGCATGGCTCTCGCTGTACGCGCGTTTCGTCGACCGGCTTCGCGTGGCGTTGACGCGGCCGATGGTGAAGGCCTGGCTCGAGCGCGTGACGGGCGGTGTGCTCGTCGCGCTCGGCGCGCGTCTCGCGTGGGACCGGCGATGACGCGCCGAACGTCGCGCCTCGCGATGGCGGCGCTCGCCATGCTCGCCGCGTGCAGCGGCGACGGTCGCACGGTGCTCACGATCTACTCGCCGCACGGAAAGGATCTGCTCGAGTACTACGAGCAGGGGTTCGAGGCGTCGCATCCGACGATCGACGTCCAGTGGGTGGACATGGGATCGCAGGAGGTGCTCGACCGACTCCGCGCCGAGAAGGCGAACCCGCAGGCGGACCTCTGGTTCGGTGCGCCGTCGGAGATATTCGGGCGTGCGGCGGGCGAGGGGCTGATCGAGCCGTACACGCCGACGTGGGCGGACAAGGTGCCCGCGGAAGCGAAGGATGCGCAGGCGCACTGGTTCGGCACGTACATGACCCCCGAGGTGATCGCGTTCAACACCCAGGCCGTGAGCGTCGCCGACGCGCCGAAGGACTGGGACGAAGTCGTCGATCCGAAGTGGAAGGGGAAGGTCCTGATCCGGAATCCCGTCGAGTCGGGGACGATGCGCGCCATCTTCGGCGCGATCATCGCGCGCTCGATCGCGCAGACCGGCTCGACGGCGCAGGGGTGGGACTGGCTGAGCAAGCTCGACGCGAACACGAAGGAGTACGTGCTCAACCCCGCGCTGCTCTACCAGAAGCTCGGGCGTCAGGAGGGCGTGCTCACGCTGTACAACATGCCCGACATCGCCACGCTCGAGGCACGGACGAAGACGCCGGTGGGATTCGTGTTCCCGACGAGTGGGACGCCGCTGCTCGTGGACGCGATCGCGCTCGTGCGTGGAAGCAAGCAGCCGGCGGCGGCGAAGGAGTTCTATGAGTACGTCACCACGCCGGCCGCGCTGAAGGATGCCGCGGTGAAGTTCCTGCGCATCCCTTCACGCACCGACCTTCCGGTGGACTCGCTCCCCGAGCCGGTGCGCCGCGCGCGGACGGAGCTCAAGGCGATGCCGGTGGATGCGAAGCTGCTCGCCGACAGCCTCGACGTGTGGATGAAGTACTGGGACAGCAACATCCGCAACAGCCAGCGCGGCAAGTGAGCCCTGCGCGCGACGCCAGTGGCGGAGCGCGCCGCGCGAGCGCACTTGTGCTCGAGCGGGTGACACGGCGCTACCCGGGCAATTCCGAGCCGTCGGTCGACGCCGTGTCGCTGTCGATCGCGCCCGGCGAGCTCGTGGCGCTGGTCGGTGCGTCGGGCTCGGGGAAAACGACGACGTTACGCGTCGCGGCGGGCTACGAGATTCCGGACGCAGGGCGGGTGATGCTCACCGATGAATCGGGAGCGACGCGCGACATCACGCACGAGCCGGCGCAGCGGCGCGGCTTCGGCATGGTGTTCCAGCACTACGCGCTCTTTCCGCACATGACGGTGGAGCAGAACGTCGCGTTCGGGTTGGAGGCGCGCGGTGTCGGAAAGGCAGAGCGGCTCGCGAAGGCGCGGGAGGCGCTCGCCGGCGTCGGTCTCGACGACAAGGCCGGGCGCCCGGTGCAGGCGCTTTCGGGTGGAGAACAACAGCGAGTGGCGCTCGCACGGGCGCTCGTGATCTCACCGCGCGTGCTGCTGCTCGACGAGCCGCTCTCGAACCTCGACCCCACGCTGCGCCAGACGATGCGCGACGAGCTGCGCGCCACGCTTCGGCGCTCGGGCGTCACCGCGCTGTTCGTGACGCACGATCAGGAGGACGCGTTCGCCGTCGCCGATCGGATCGCGATGCTGTCCCGCGGGCGACTGATGCAAGTCGGCACGCCGGAGGAGCTCTACCACGCGCCGACGACGCGCGACGTGGCGGAGTTCGTCGGGCGTGCGGCGCTGCTGCCCGCCGAGCGCATGAGCGACGGGGTGTGGGTCACGGTGGGCAGCGTCGCGCTCGCGGCGCCGGCGCGCGCCGGGGCATCCGAGCCGGGAGACGGCAGTCACCTCGTAGCCGTGCTGCGTCCGGAGTCGCTCGCCCTCGTGGACGACGACGAGCAGCCCGCGTGGGAGGGGACCGTCGCCGGCCGACGGTTCGCCGGCGGGCATACGGTCTATCAGGTGCGGCTCGAGAGCGGCGCGGTCGTGGAGGTGATGGGGAACGGCTTCGGCGCACCTGAGGGTGAGGCGGTGCGCGTGCGACTCTCGGGACAGCCGATCGCCACGGTGCGCGCATGATGCGCTCGCTGCGGCTCAGGCGCCCACCGGGCGGCTGGGCCACGGCGCTGGTGGCGTTCGCACTGCTGGCGCTGCTGATGTGGAGCGTCGTCTATCCGAACGCGGCGATCATCGTCGGGAGCTTCGAGCGCGGGCTCGGCGACTGGCGCGACTTCGCGGCCAGTCCCGCCGACCGCGACGCGCTGTGGGGGACGGTGGTGGTGTCGATCGGATCGGTGATCGGCGCGCTGCTGATCGGCGTGCCGCTCGCCTTCCTGCTCTCGCGCACGGAGTTCCGCGGCAGGCGCATCCTGAGCGGAGTGGCCACGCTGCCGGCGGCACTGCCGCCGCTCGTCGGCGTGCTGGCCTTCCTGTTTCTCTACGGCGAGAGCGGCGTGATCACCCGCGCGGTCCAGCACGTGCTCGGTCTCGACGCCGCACCGTGGACGCTGTCGGGGATTCCGGCCGTGATCTTCGTGCACGCCTACACGATGTACGTGTACGTGTTCCTGTTCGTGAGCGCGGGGCTCGAGCGGTACGACACGACGCTCGACGAGGCGGCGGCGGGGCTCGGCGCCTCGCGCACGCTCGCGCTGCGACGCGTCACGTTGCCGCTGCTCACGCCGTCGCTGGCCGGCGCAATGCTGCTCGTCTTCATGAGCGCCCTCGGATCGTTCTCGGCGCCATACATCTTCGGCGGCGGCGCGCGCGTGCTCGCGACGCAGATTCTCGTGTCCAAGTTGAACGGCGCGCTCGGTCTCGCGTACGTCGAGACCACGGTTCTCGCGGTGACCGCCGTGCTCGCGCTGCTCCTGCTGCGGCGGCTCGAGGGGAAGCGGCAGTACAGCGTGGCTGGAAAGGGTCGCGCGACACGGAAGGTGCTCCGATCAGGCCTCGCCCGCACGCTGTTGCCGCCGCTTGCCCTCGCGCTCGTCGTCCTGCTCGTCCTCCCACACGCGATGGTCGTGCTCGTGAGCTTCGCGCGCGACGGTGCGTGGACGACGCAGATCATGCCTCCCGAGTACACGCTCGACAACTACCGGCGGCTCGCCTCGGAGCGTCAGCTCTGGCGTCCGATCACGAACAGCATCGGCATGTCCGCCGCGGCCACCGCGGCCAACGCGATCGTGTGCTTCGCCATCGCGTACGTCGTCGTCCTGTCGCGCGCGCCCGGCCGCCGGGCGATCGCGCTGCTCGCCGCGCTGCCCTGGGCGATCC
>DATEOG010000372.1:0-8581 GCA_035274345.1 Gemmatimonadaceae bacterium | reverse complement strand
GCGCGCGCCGGCCGGCGGATCCGCTCGCGGACCTCGACGCGCTCATTCGTGCGCGCGCACCGGTGGATGCGCCGGAGCTGGGCACCTTCTGGAGTGGCGCGGTCGGCTTCTTCGCGTACGACGTCGTGCGCCTGATCGAGCGATTGCCTTCGCCGCCGAAGAAGGCCGTTCCCGTTCCGGATGCCCTGTTCGTCTTCACGGATGCGTTGGTCATCATCGACAACCTCCGGTCGCAGGCGCGCGTCGTGGTCGGGGCACAGCTCGACGATGACGTCAGCGACGCAACGCTGCGAGCGGAGTACGAGCGCGGCGTGGCCGAGGTGGAGCGCACGATCGCGAAGCTGCGCGCGCCGTCGGCTCTGCCGCCGCTCGATCTGCGAGCCGACGCGAAGCCGGCAGAGGGGATCTCCAACACCGCGCGCGAGCAGTATCTCGCCGGCGTGGAGCGCATCCGCGAGTACATCCTCGCAGGCGATGCGTTTCAGGTGCAGTTGGCGAGGCGCATCGCCGTCCCGCACGATTTCCCGAGCGAGGCGCTCTATCGCGCGCTGCGTGCGCTCAACCCGTCGCCGTACATGTACCACCTCGTGCTCGACGGCGTCGAGCTGGTGGGCAGCTCCCCCGAGCTGCTGCTGCGGGTGAGTGGTGGAATCGCAACGGTGCGCCCGATCGCGGGCACGCGACCTCGCGGCGCGACACCGGAGGAGGACGACGCGCTCGTGGCCGAACTGACGGAGGACGAGAAGGAGAGCGCGGAGCACGTCATGCTCGTCGACCTCGGACGCAACGACATCGGGCGCATCGCGCGGTACGGGAGCGTCGAGGTCAGCGACTACAAGGTCATCGAGCGGTATTCTCACGTGTTCCACCTGGTGAGTCAGGTGGACGGCGCACTGCGCGAGGGGCTCGATGCCCTCGACGCATTCCGCGCGGCGTTCCCCGCCGGAACGCTCACCGGCGCGCCGAAGGTCCGGGCGATGGAGATCATCGACGAGCTGGAGCCCGAGCGCCGTGGCGCGTACGGCGGCGCCGTCGGGTACATCGGCGCGGGCGGAAGCCGGATGGATCTGGCGATCACGATTCGAACCTGCGTGATCGCCGAAGGCGTCGCGAACGTGCAGGCGGCTGCGGGGATCGTGCTCGACTCGGTGCCCGCGACGGAGTGGGCGGAGACGGAGAGCAAGATGAGGGCGATGTTGACTGCGATTGGGAGAGTTCGGGAGGCCATGGAAAGAGCCGGGCGCTGACTGGGTGGGGAGTGGGGGGGTGGGGGGTGACGGCAACGCCGCTCGGGACGCTTCTCACTCCCGCCCCCCACTCCCAACCGTTCCTAGCGGCTCACCTCGCCGGGAGACGAGATCACTGCCCTCTCGCCGAGCCTCGGTCCATATTCAGCGCGATGTTCTACCGCCTCATCAGTCCCGACGGCACCCAGTCGTTCGACCTCAAGCTCAATGCGCCCCTGATCGTCGGGCGCGCGCCGACGTGTGACCTCTCGGTGGCCGATCCGACGATCTCGCGGCGGCATGCCGAGCTGCTCGTCGACGATGAACAGGTGACGCTGCGAGATCTGGGCTCGAGCAACGGGACGTTCGTGAACGGCCACAAGGTGGCCGCAGCGACTCTCGAGGTGGACGATCTGATCGCGTTTGGGAAGGTGGCGTTCCGGCTCGCGACGTACGTCCCCACCCCGAACGTGTCCACGGTCGCCGTGCCGGCGGCTGGAGGAGGGGGAGTCGGGCCGACGATCGTGCGCGAGCTGTCGCTGCGGAACCGGCAGACACCCTTCACGTCGCTCGGCGCACCGAACACCGCACCTGGCGGCGTCTCGAGAATCCCTTCCCCGCTCAGCGCGCCGCCGAGCGACAAGAGCCAGCAGAAGCTCGCCACGCTGCTGGAGGTGGCGAAGGGACTCACGCGAGCGGTAGACGTCGACGCCATTCTCGCCAAGATCGTGGCCTATGCCTACCAGACGCTCGACGTCGACCGGGTGGCCGTGCTGCTACTCGACGAGCAGGGCGAGCTGGTGCACAAGATCGCGCGCGACAAGCGCGGCGGTGACGCGCCACGATCCGTGCCGCAGTCGATCGCACGCAAGGCGGTGGAGGAGAAGGTCGCGCTGCTGTCGGACGACGCCGTACAGGACGACCGGTTCACCGGTGACTCGATCGTGATGCAGCAGGTGCGCTCGGCGATCTGCGCACCGCTGATCGGGAGCGAGGACCGCGTGCTCGGCGTGCTGTACGTCGATACGCCGAGCGTGACGCATCGCTTCATCGACGAGGACCTGGAGTTCGTCGTGGCGTTCGCCGGCATCGCCGCCGTTGCGATCGAGAACTCGGAGTTCGCCGAGCGCATCCGGAGGGAGACGCTCGTGCGCAGCAACTTCGAGCGCTACTTCGCGCCGCAGCTGGCCGAGCGGATCGCGAGCGCGCCGGAGGCGATCAAGCTGGGGGGCGAGAAGCGCCGCGTCGCCGTGCTGTTCAGCGACATCCGCGGCTTCACCCAGCTCTCCGAGTCGATGACGCCGGACGAGATGGCGAGCCTGCTGACCGAGTACTTCACCGAGATGGTCGAGTGCGTGTTCAGGCACGGCGGCACGCTGGACAAGTTCATGGGCGACGCCGTGATGGCGCAGTGGGGCGCGCCGCTCGGCATGCCCGACGACGCGGACCACGCGATGTCGGCGGCGATGGACATGATGGCCGCGATGGAGACGCTGAACGCTCGATGGCAGTCGGAGGGACGTCCGCAGCTCGAGCTGGGGATCGGGCTGAACTACGGTGAGGCGTTCGCCGGAAACATCGGCTCGGAGCGCCGGCTCGAATTCACCGTCATCGGCGACACGGTGAACACCGCGAGCCGGCTCTGCTCCGCGGCAGAGTCGGGAGAGATCCTGATCACCGAAGCGATGCGTCGTGCACTGAAGTCGGCGCCGCCGCTGGCGGAGTGCCCTGCACTGGAGCTCAAGGGAAAGAGCCAGCCGTTGCCCGTCTACCGCGTCGAGCGCTGATGCCTGATGCCGACGGTGCGCCCGCCGGCTTCGTGCGCGTCACGGCCGGCCGGTGCGACGCGGTCGCCCGTGCGGAGCACGTGGAGGACGCGCGGCGCATGCTCGCTGAGGGTAGCCTGTACGAGGCCGCGGCGCGCGACCTCTCCGCATCTCGTCTGCAGGGACGGGGCATTGCCTACGCCATCGCGCTGCCGGTCACGGGCACGCGCGCGGTGGTGCGCCACAATCGGCATGGCGGCCTGCTGGCGCCATTCACGCGCGACCTGTTCCTGCCGCCCACGCGCGCGCCGCACGAGCTCTCGGTCGCGCTACGCCTGCGCGAGCTCGGCGTATCGACCGCCGACGTGCTGATGTACGGCACGGCCCCCGCCCCGCTGCTGTTCCGCCGCGCGGATGTCGTGACGCGCGAGATCGCATCGGGTCGCGATCTCGCGTCGTTCATGGCGCCGTCGACGTCCGATGTGGAGCGGAGCGCGGCCTGGTCCGCGACGCGCGATCTCGTTCGCGTGATGAGCGACGCGGGCGTGCGCCATCACGACCTGAACGTGAAGAACATTCTGCTGGCGCCCTCGAGTCGGGGGCTGGAGGCGTTCCTGCTGGATGTCGACCGCGTGACGTTTCACCGGCCGCGCACTGCGCGCGTCGCCGCGGCGAACGTCGCGCGGCTGCTCCGGTCGGCGCGCAAGTGGCGCGACGAACGCGGTGCCCTGTTCGACGAGCGCGAGCTCGCATCGCTCACCGATCCGCGACGCGACGCATGACCGCTCCGCTCGTCGTTGCCGTCGAGGCGTCGCGCCTCGCGCAGGAACGGCGCGGGATCGGGCGCGAGGTGTGGGCGCTCCTGCCGCGGCTGCTGCGCCAGCGGCCGACGCTGCAGCTCGTCCTGCTGATCCGGCGATCGGGTGATGCCGACGTCGTGCGTCGACGTCTCTCGGAGCTCGACGCGCCGCTCGACCGCGTGCGCTTCGAACCGCTCGGCAGGTTGAACCGCGTGCCCGCGGCGCTGTTCTGGTATCCGTGGAACGTGTCGCTGCCGGCGCCTCGGCGCGGCGTGGTCGTGGCGACGATCCAGGACGTCGCGCCGCTGGTGCTTCCCGATCCGCGGCGGAGAAAGTTTCTGAAGAACCTGCGGTGGCGACGGCGCTATCGATTCACCGCGAAGCGGGCCCACATGATCCTCGCGATCTCCCGTTTCACGCGCGACGAGGTGCATCGCGTGCTCGGCGTGCCGCTCGAGCGGATGCGCGTGACGCTGCTCGCCGCGGACGACCTCCGCATTCCCCCTGCCGAGCGCGACGCGGAGGCGCTGGCGCGGCTAGGTGTGAGGAAGCCGTATGTGCTCGCCGTCGGCGCCGCGGACCGGCGCAAGAACCTTGGACTGCTCGACCGCGCGATGCCGCGGGTGACGGCGGCGTTCCCGCAGGCGAGCCTGGTGCTCGCGGGGCCGCGCCGTCGCGAAGCACGCGGCCAACGCGAGCCGTCGTGGCAGCGCACGCTCGGTTTCGTGAGCGACGAGGATCTGATGTCGCTGTACCGATGCGCGCGAGTCGTCGTGGCGCCGTCGAGCTACGAAGGGTTCGGGCTTCCGGTGCTCGAGGCGATGCAGCTCGGCGCGCCGGTGATCGCGGCGCGTGCGACGTCGCTGCCGGAAGCGGGGGGCGACGCGGCGGTGTACGTCGAGCCGGACGACGACGAGGCGCTGTCGCGCGAGATCGGCCGCGTACTGTCGGACGATGCCGTGTACGCCGCCATGCGCGATGCGAGCTTGGCGCAGAGCGCGCGGTTCTCCTGGGACGAGACGGCAGAGCGCACCCTGGCCGCGTTCGACGACGCCGTGGCCGCGGCCGCGACGGGAGATCACGCCGCATGAACGGCGTGCTCACTGGCATCGCGTTGGTCTCGCTCGCCGCGGCGCTCGTGCTGGGGCTCGGGCAGCTGCGGCATCGAGCCGTGCGCAAGCAGCGCAATCTGTTCGGCGAGTGGCCGATCCGACGCGTCCAGCCGGAGATGGTCGACCCCGTGCTGCGGCCCGGTCCCTTCGGCCCGACGCGCGACACCGAGGTGGCGTTCATCGGCCGAGGGCCGTACGTCGTCGACGGGGGCACGTCGGACGCGGAGGCATGGATCCTCGCGGTGCTGGCGAAGCGGGCGCGCACGATGTTCGAGTTCGGCACGTGCACCGGGAAGACCGCATACCTGTGGGCGCGGAACTCGCCGCCCGAGGCGCGCGTGGTCACGGTGACGCTCGCGCCCGATCACCTGAGCGACTACCGGCAGGAGGCGACGGACGATCCCCAGGACGTGCAGTTCGCGCTCAAGGAGTCGTCGCACACGGAATTTCTCTACACCAGCACGGAGGTCGCGACGAAGGTCGAGCAGCTGTTCGCCGACAGCAAGGCGCTCGACGTATCGCCCTGGGCGGGCCGGTGCGACCTCGTGTTCGTCGACGGCTCGCACGCGTACTCGTACGTCGTGAGCGACAGCGCGAAGGCGCTCGAGCTCGTGGCGCCGGGCGGGCTGGTGCTCTGGCACGACTACGCCGGCCCGCGCCACGCCTCGGGGGTGTACCGCGCGTTGAACGAGCTGGCGCAACGACTGCAGCTCGTCCGCCTCGAGGGGACGACGCTCGTGGCCTACCGCCGACCCGTCGAGGGATGAGCGAGGCGCACATCGTGGCTCGGCTGCCCGAGCACAGGCCGCGCGTCGGGATCGTGATGATGAGCGCCGTGGGGGACGCCGTGCACGTGCTTCCCCTGCTGACCGCGCTCGATACACACCGGCCCGACGCGCACGTGACGTGGGTGCTGCAGCCGGGCGCGGCGTCGCTCGTACGCGGACACCGATGCGTCGACGAGATCGTCGAGTTCGACCGCTCTCGAGGCTGGCGCGCGTACAGAGCGGTGCGGACCGAGCTCGCCACGCGGCCGTTCGACGTCGTGCTCGCGCTGCAGGTCTACTTCAAGGCGGGGCTCGTGACATCGTTCACCCGTTCGCCGGTGAAGCTTGGCTTCGACCGACACCGTGCGCGCGACGCGAACTGGCTCTTCACGACGCATCGTATCCCGGCGCGCGAGGGACAGCACGTGCAGGATCAGTATTTCGAGTTCCTCGACGCGCTCGGCGTGCCGCACGGCGAGCCGGTGTGGGAGCTCGGACCGTGGCCCGAGGAGCGAGCGTGGCAGGCCGAGTTCCTCGCGGGGTTCGAGCGGCCCATCGCGCCGATCGTCGTGGGGACGAGCAAGCCGGAGAAGGACTGGCAGCCGGAGCGCTGGGCCGAGGTGTGCGACGCACTGTGGAGCGACTTCGGGCTGCACCCCGTTCTCGTCGGCGGGCGTTCGGCGCGGGAGCTGGCGGCCGAGGCGACGATCATTGATCGGACGAGCGCGCCGGTGCGTTCGGCGCTGGGGAGCGGGCTGCGAAAGCTCGTCGGTATCCTCGACGGCGCGGCGCTCGTGCTCTCGCCCGACACGGGACCGCTGCACATGACGGTCGCGCTCAACCGACCGGTCGTGTCGCTGATGGGCTACACGAATCCGAAGCGTGTCGGTCCCTATCGCCGCTTCCATGATCTGCTGATCGACGCGTACGGCGAGCCTGGCGAGGACTATCCGATCTCGATGGAGAACCGACCGGGACGCATGTCGCGCATCACGGTGCGCGACGTGCTGGACCGCGTGGAGCGCTGGCGCGCCGTCTACGCGTCGGCCGTCGCGAGCGGCCCGAACGCGTAGCGGATCCCGAGCGAGGCGAGCACGCGCGTCAGCCGTTGCAGAGGCAGGCCCATGACCGCGAAGTAGTCGCCGTCGACGCCCGAGACGATGGTCGCGCCGTAGCCCTGGATGCCGTACGCCCCCGCCTTGTCCATCGGCTCGCCCGTCGCGATGTAGGCGTCGATCTCGGCGCGCGTCATCGGATGGAAGGTGACGCCCACCTCCTCCACCGCGGAGCGCGTCTCGCCTCGCCAGGAGACGGCCACCGCGGTGACCACGACGTGCGACCGTCCCGCGAGCCGCGCGAGCATTCGCACGGCGTCGAGCTCGTCGACGGGCTTGCCGAGCACGTCGCCATCGACGACGACGATCGTGTCGGAGCCGATGACCAGGGCATCGGGCTCGCGCCCCGCGATCACTGCCGTCTTGCCGCGCGCGAGCCGTTCGGCGTGCTCGCGCGGGCGCTCACCCGCGAGATACGACTCGTCGATGTCCGCCGGCTGCACCTCGTGCGCGATGCCGACGAGGTTCAACAGCTCGCGGCGGCGCGGCGACTGCGAGGCGAGGATGACGCGAACGGCGCTCATCGTTCCAGGAGGAGGGTCACGGGCCCGTCGTTCACGAGGTGGACGTCCATCATGGCGCCGAACTCACCCGTCTCGACGCTGTCTACCCGCTCGCGCAACAGCGCGACGAAGCGCTCGTACAATGGAATCGCCGTCTCGGGACGCGCCGCATCGATGAAGCTCGGCCGCCGGCCCTTCACCGCGTCGCCATAGAGCGTGAACTGCGACACGACGAGCAGCGCTCCGCCGACGTCGGCGAGCGCGAGGTTCATCTTGTCCTCCACGTCCGCGAACAGCCGGAGCCCGACCACCTTGTCCGCCATCCAGGCGAGCGCGGCCTCGCCGTCGTCGTGCGTGAAGCCGACGAGCAGGAGGAAACCCCGGCCGATGCGACCGGTCACTCGTTCGCCGACGCGCACTTCGGCGCTCGAAACTCGTTGCAGGACGATGCGCATGCTGGGTTGAAGAGAGCGAGACGCCAAGATAACCGGCGACTTGTCGCGGCGCGCACCGGGTGGCAGCTTGCCGACGTCCCACTACCGAGCCGCCGTGAGCGCACCCTCCTACGAGCAGACCGTCGACGTCGAGACGCCGGAGCTCGTCGTCCTGACCTATTCGATCGCCGGTATCGGTTCGCGCGCCATGGCCGCGATTACCGACCTGCTGCTGGTGATCGCCGCGTTCATCGTGCTCGGCGTCGTCTGGTTCCTCGTGATCGCCGCCGGCGGGTTCGCCGGCTTCGACGTGAGCGGCAGCTGGGGGGTCGCGCTCCTGATCATCGTACAGTTCGCGCTGCTGTGGGGATACTACGTCCTGTTCGAGGGTTTGATGGACGGGCAGACGCCGGGCAAGCGGCTGCACCGCATCCGCGTCGTGCGAGAGGGCGGCTACTCCGTGACGTTCGGCACGTCGGCCGTGCGGAACCTGATCCGCATCATCGACATGCAGCCGCTGTTCCTCTACCTCGTCGGGATGATCAGCGTGGTCGCCACGCGGAGAGGTCGGCGATTGGGCGACATCGTGGCCGGCACGATCGTGGTGCGCGAGGATGCCCGGAGCGCCACACCCTACACCCCCAGCGCACCAGCCAGGGCGACGCGAGAGCAGGCGGCCGCACTACACACGCAGCTGAGCGAGGACGAGTACCTGGTGCTCGGCCGCTTCGTGGAACGGTGGGCGACGCTCGACGGTCTGAGGCGCGCGGCACTGGCGCAGCAGCTCGCGTCCCGCTTCGGAGCCGCGCTGGCCGACGACGGTCGTCCTCCGGGTCCGCGCCTGCTCGAGCTGTATGA
>DATEOG010000371.1:0-6744 GCA_035274345.1 Gemmatimonadaceae bacterium | reverse complement strand
ATCCGCCGTAGCCGCTCGAGCCGCCGGCGCTGCCGCCGGAGCCCGTGCCGCTCGGCGAGCCCGACGTGCCGCTGCGTCCACCCTGTCCGCTCTGACCGGTGCGCCGTATGTCGCCACCGCCCTCGAGCTCATCCGCGCCGGACGGTCCGCGCATTCCGCCGCTCTGCGATCCGCCGCGGCCCGCGCCCTCACCCGGGGAGGCATCGTCGCGAATCCCGCCGCTCTGGCCGAACTGTCCCGACTGACCGGAGCGGCCCGACTGGCCCGACTTGCCTGACTGACCTGGCTGTGCTGACTGGCCCGGCTTGCTCGACTGCTGATCTCCCTTCTGTGAGGATCCCGAACGACCCGGCGAGCCGCTGGTCCCACCCGGATTGGACGTGCCTGGTTTGTCTCTGTCGTCCATATCGATGTCCTCCGACTGCATGGTGGATCGATCGAGCCGAACGGTGGATTTGCACGCGCCCCGCTCGAAGAGCTGCGGCTGGAGAGGCGGCATAACGGGTGCCATTTGTTTGCACCTCCGGTAAACGCTTCACAGCCAACCGAGCTCTCGCGCAGCGCGCGCACTTCTGCGCTGCGATCGAACCCATTGCTCCGACCCACAGCGTTCTCTACGTTGCGCGCGATGCGACTTCCGCCGCTCCTTTCCGCCGGCGCGCGCGTCGCACTCGTCGCGCCCGCCGGCCCACTGCGAGGCGCGGAAGAGCTCGACGCCGCCATCGCCAACGCGCAGTCGTTCGGGTGGGAGCCACGGCCCGGCGCCCACGTGCTCGGCCGCCACGGCTATCTAGGCGGCACCGACGCCGAACGTCTGCGGGATCTCAACGCAGCGCTCGCCGCCGACGACGTGGACGCCGTATGGTGTGTCAGGGGCGGCTACGGGGCGATGCGGCTGCTGCCGCACATCGATTGGGCGTCGCTCACCCGTCGGCCTCGCGCGCTGCTCGGCTTCTCCGACGTCACGGCGCTCCACGCCGCGGCGAGCACACGCTGCGAGCTCATCACCTATCACGCTCCCACCGCACGCGTTGCGCTCTCCGACTTCTCGCGCGCTTCGCTCGTCCGCGCCGTCGTCGAAGGACGCGATCCCTGTGGCGTCGCCGAACGAGCGCGCACCGTGCGCGGCGGCCGCGCGCACGGCCGGCTCGTCGGTGGTAACCTCGCGCTTCTCGCAGCGCTCGCCGGCACGCCGTACGCCCCGGACTATCGCGGCGCGCTGCTCGTACTGGAGGACGTCGGCGAGCCCGCCTATCGGCTAGACCGAATGCTGACGCAGCTCCGGATGAGCGGCGTGCTCGCGCAGATCGCCGGACTTGTCGTGGGGCACTTCACAGAGGCCACGCCCGGGCACGACCTTTCACCGGACACGCTGGACATGCTCATTGGAGAGGCGGCCGACGTCGCAACGGTGCCCGCGGTCGTGGGAGTGCCGGTGGGTCACATCGACGACCAGTGGACCATTCCGATCGGAGCCGACGCCGAGCTGGACGCGGACATGCGGACGCTCACCGTCCGCCTCTCCTGAGCGCGGCCCCGCCCGTGCAGCGAGCAGTCACTCAGCGAGCCTCGGAATGAAGACCTGCGAAGACCTCTACCGCGAAAGCAGGGCACGCGTGCGACAGATCACTGCAAAGGAAGCGTTGGAGATGCACGCCTCGGGACGCGCGACGTTCGTCGACGTGCGCGACCTCAACGAGGTGAACCTGGGCATGATCCCGGGCGCGATCCATCTCGACCGCGGACGCATCGAATCCAAGGTCGAGAAGGCGATTCCGCGCGAGACTCCGGTCGTGCTGTACTGCGCGGCGGGTAACCGCTCCGCACTCGCGGCGGAGACGCTGCGGGAGATGGGCTATACCGACGTCGTCTCCCTCGACTCGGGATTCCGCGGCTGGGTCGAGGCGGGCGGGGACATCCAGGATTGATGCAAGCGGCCGGCGGAACTCCGGACCCGCGGACCCCCCGATCCCCGATCACGCAGGAGCTCGATCACCTCGAGCGGCATCCGAACGTCGCGCGTTTGATCCGCTCGCTCGCGCAGCATCCGCCGGTCGTCGTCGAGCCGGAGCCACAGATGCGTCTCGCCGCGATCCTGCTCGCGCTGCGCGCGCGAGCCGATGGGGAGCCGGAGCTCCTGATGATCAAGCGAGCCGAGGCCGAGGGCGATCCGTGGAGTGGCCACATCGCCTGTCCGGGTGGGCGGATGGAGCCGGGCGATCACGACCTCGCCGTGACCGCCGTACGCGAGACGCTCGAAGAGACCGGCGTCGACATCGCGCGCGACGGCCGGCTGCTCGGCCACCTCGACGACATCAGTCCGCGCACGCCGGTGCTTCCTCCGATCGTCATCCGACCGTACGTCGCGCTGGTCCGCGCAGGCGTCGAGATCGTACCGAGTCGCGAGGTCGCGGCGGCGTTCTGGGTACCGGTGTCCGCGTTGCGTGAGCGGACGGCGTGGGGGCTCGGCAACGTTTCCATCGCCGGCGCGACACGTGAGGTCTCGGTGTTCCAGCACGGCGAGTACACCGTGTGGGGGCTCACCGAGCGCGTGCTGCGGCAGTTCCTCGCCTTCATCGGTGAGCCGCCGGCCGACGACCCGATATCAGCCGCTCCCTAGCGACGCGGGCTCACGCCGCGGGCCGCCGCTCGCACATGAGGGCGAGCGTGTGTCCGTCCGGATCGCGAAAGAAGCACATCCACAGCTCGTGGTCCGGCATCCGCGCGATGAGGTGCGGCTGGTCGATGAACGGGACGCCCCGCGCGGCGAGAGCCGCGTGCTCCGCGTCGATGTCCGCAACGCGCAGGTACAGCACCGTGCTCCCGCCAGGCACGAAGTCGCCCTCGGGTGTGCTCAGCATCAGGCGCACGTCGCCGATCATCAGGAACGCCAGCGTCGGCGCCGGTGCGAACAGGAAGCGGAGTCCGACCGCATCACGGTAGAACGCGACGCTGCGCTCGACGTCGCGCACCGTGAGCGCGACCTGGCCAAGGCTCTCGATCATGTCCATTCTCCGGGCGAGGCGTCGCCTTCCGTCGTGAAGTGTGGGTCGTCGATTTCGGCGAACAAATGCTAGTGACCCGCATGTTCGAGCACGAGTCTCCGCAAGCGTGATCCATCCCTCGAAAGCGGCCGGCATCGGTACGGACCTGGTCGAGCGCCTGCGCGCAGGCGACGCTCGAGCGCTCGAGGAGCTGTTCCGCCAGCAGTACGTGCCGCTCTGCCGATTCGCCGAGCGCTACCTCCGCGATCGGGCGGCGGCGGAGGATCTGGTCCAGGACCTCTTCGCGGCGCTGTGGGCGCGCCGCGGGCGACTCGACCTCCGCGGCGGCGTGCGCGCCTACCTGTTCGCGTCGGTGCGCAACCGAGCGCTCAACCTCCGCAAGCACCATCTCGTGGAGAGCGACTGGGAGCGCGACGAGGCCACGCCGGAAGTGCGGGCGCTGCACCGCGCCCCGCGCCGACCGGACGAGCTGCTGGACGAGCGCGAGCGGAACGCGCGCCTTCGCGCGGCGATCGCCCATCTGCCGGAGCGCTGCCGTCTGGTGATGCAGCTGCGGTGGCAGGAGCAGCTCGCGCACTCCGAGATCGCCGCGATCCTCGGCATCTCCGTGAAAGGCGTGGAGATCCAGCTCTCCCGCGGTCTACGTGCGCTGAGGGGGCGCGTCCGCCGAGAGGCCCACTGACGCTGGCCGGAGTGTGGGGTTTTTGGGCGCGTGGTTGTCACATGGCCGACCCCCCTCGCTCCCTCCATGTCAGATTCCTTCGACTGGCGCATCATCGACCGGCACCTCGCCGGCGAATCATCCTCCGACGACGAGGCGTCGCTCGCGGCCTGGCTGGCCAGTGACCCTCGCAACGCGAGTCTGCTGAACGACGCGCGTGCGGTGGGAGGCGCGCTCGGTTCGTCCGCCGACGCGACATGGAACGTCGACCATGCGTGGTCCCGCGTTGCCGCGCGAATGCACGAACAGCCGGCCGGTGACATCATCCCGCTGCGCGCTCGCGCCTTCCCACGTGCGAGGACGTTCGCCCGCACGCAGCGCATCGTGGCCGGTGCAGCCGTCGTGATCGCCGCCGCGGGCGTGGTCGCCGTGGTCCTGCAGCGGCAGGCGATGCGGCCGTCCGAGGCGCAGCGTCCGCTCCGTCAGCACGAGGTCGTCGCGGCGGTTGCGCAGCAGACCCGCGTCACGCTGGGCGACGGTACGCAGGTCGTGCTCAACGCCGGCAGCCGCCTGCGCTACGCCGACGACTTCGGTCGCGGCACCCGCGACGTGGAGCTGGACGGCGAAGGGTACTTCGACGTCGTGCACGACGAGTCGCGCCCCTTCCGCGTGCACGCGCGCGGCAGCGTGGCGCAGGACGTGGGGACGCGCTTCGTCGTGCGCGCCTATCCCGAGCAGCATGGCGTGGATGTCGTCGTCACCGACGGCGCGGTATCGCTGCTCCGCCGCGGAGAGTCCGCCGTCCCGGCGCTCGTGGCCGCGGGCCAGCGCGGACGCATCGATTCCACAGGCGCGATCACGGTCGCCGCCGAATCGGATCTCGATCGCTGGACCGAGTGGACGCGCGGCGGCATCGTGCTCGAGGGAATGACCCTGGGGGACGCAGCGCTCGAGCTGGGCCGGCGCTTCGGCGTGTACGTCGAGATCCGCGGCGACGAGTTCGCCCGGCGTCGCGTCTCGGCGCGCTTCCACGACGAGCCGCTCCCTCGCGTCCTCGATGCACTCGCCGTCGCCCTCGGCGGACACTGGACGCGCGACGGTCAGCGCGTCGTCTTCTCGCGGGTTGATTGATGTGCCGTCGCGGGATGGGATCGGGCGCCGTCGCATCGGCTGCCGCGTGCGCGCTCGCCATGCTCGTCGTGACCGCTCCACTGCCGGCGCAGCGCACGGAGCGCGGCGCCGTCGCCGGCTTCGTCGCGCTTCGTGCCGACTCGCATGGTCCGCGTCTCGACCAGCGCCTCACGCTGTCGTTCGCCGGAACGCTGCGTGAGGCGATCGCGCGCATCGCCGGTCTCGCCGAGCTGAGCGTCGTCTACGACGACTCGCTCCCCGGGCTCGACGCGCGCACCACGCTGCGCGCCGATGGCGCGCCCGCGCGCGACGTGCTCCTGCGAGCGCTCGACGGAGCTCCGCTCCGCGCACTGGTGTCCCCGTCGGGCCAGATCGTCCTCGTGCGTCGCGACGCGTCACCGGCGCCGACGGGCGAAGTTCGAGGCAGCCTGCGTGACGCCGTTGCGGAGACGCCGCTCGCAGGCGCGCGTGTCGATCTCGTCGGCACGCGGTTCGCCACCTACTCGCGCGAGAACGGCGAGTTCTCGTTCGGCCGCGTGCCGGCCGGCCGCTACGAGCTCCGCGTGATTCGCCTCGGCTACGAGCCGCTGGCGCGCGTCGTCCGGCTGCCCGAGGACGTCGCCGATGGGATCCTGCGTCTCGAGATGCGGCGCGCCACACTCACGCTCGCCGAGGTCATCGTGGTTCCCGGGTACTTCGGCCTCCTGCAACCGAGTCTGGCGGCGCCGAACGCGCTCTCGCGCGATCGCCTCGAGACGATTCCGCAGATCGGTGAGGACATCTATCGCGCGGTGGCACGGCTTCCCGGCGTCTCGGCCGACGACTTCTCCGCCAAGTTCAACGTGCGCGGCGGCTCGGGCGATGAGCTGTTCGTGTCGCTGGACGGGCTCGAGCTCGTCGAGCCGTTCCACCTCAAGGACCTCGGCGGCGCGTTCTCCATCGTCGACATCCAGTCACTCGGGACCGCGTCGCTCACCACTGGTGGCTTCTCCGCCGAATACGGCGATCGCCTGACCGGCGTGTTCACACTCGAGACCGCGGATCCGCAGACCGATCGTCCGCGCACGTCGCTCGGCCTCAGCGTCATGAACGCGCGCGCCACGTCGCAGGGCGGCTTCGGCGGGGGCAGGGGAGGGTGGATGGTGTCCGCGAGGCCCGGTTATCTCGACGTCGCGCTCAAGCTCACCAGTGTCGAGGACTCGCTGCGGCCCCGCTACTACGACCTGTTCGCCAAGGCGCAGTACGACTTCGGTCGCGGTGGTCGCGTCGCGCTGCATCTGCTTCGCGCGCAGGACTCGTTTCGCTACCAGCTCGACGACGAGCCGAATCTCTCGAGCCGCTATGGCAGCGACTACGGGTGGCTGACGTGGGATGCGCGACTCGGCTCGCGAGTGCGCGTCGCCAGCGTCGCGTCGGTGGGTGCGCTGAGCTGGCGTCGCGACGGCGACTACGTCGAAGACGGGATCCAGACCGCTGTGCTCGACCGACGGTCGATGCACCGTGTCGGGCTGCGGCAAGACTGGACGATGGACGTGAGTCCATCGCTGCTGCTCAAGTGGGGCGTCGACCTGAAGCACGAGTCGGCCGCGTACGACTACTTCGGCGCGGTGCGTGAGAACGACGCAACGGATCCGAACCTCATCCTCGTGGACACCACGCGTGTCGTCACTGACCCGCGGACCGACCGGCTCGGCGTCTATCTCGCACCGCGAATGCGGCTGCACCGCACTCTCACCGCCGAAACGGGGATCCGGCTCGACCGCAACTCGCACCTCGGCGAGTCCATGGTCGATCCGCGGTTGAATCTCACCTGGTCGCCACGCACGGGCACGACACTGCGCGGCGCGTGGGGACGCTACAGTCAGACGCAGCCGTTGTTCTCGCTCCAGGCGTCGGACGGCGTGGATCGCTTCGATGCCGCCGAACACGCCGAGCAGCGTGTGCTCG
>DATEOG010000370.1:0-3581 GCA_035274345.1 Gemmatimonadaceae bacterium | reverse complement strand
CACTTCGACTTCATCTACTACAAGGACATCGTCTCCTATCTCTCCGCCGGCGAGAAGCTCGCCCGCGGAGAGCTGGCCGGCGTGAACTCCTACTGGCAGCCGCTCCTCTCCATGGAGCTGGCGGTGTTCATCAGGCTCGGCTTCTCGCCCGAGCGCGCGGTCGACGTCGTCAAGATCCTGAACGGACTGATCGCGCTCCAGTGCGCCCGGACCCTCGTGCGGGCGCTTGGCACCACGGGATGGCTCGCCGCGGTGCTCGACGCCGTCCTCGTGGTCGTCGCGCTCTACTGCGCGTTGCCCTTCATGTCGGCCGATCTGCTGATCTCGGGCATCCTCTGCTTCTACTTCGCCATCGTGCTGCGCCAGGACTACCCGGCGCGACGAAGAGCCGGCCTGATGGCGGGAGTGCTCGGCGGTTTGGCGTACTACACGAAGACCTACGGCTTCTTCTTTTTCCTCGCGCACTTCGTGATCGTCAGCGCGGTGCACTGGTGGTTCGGCGACGCTCCTGCGCGCGCTGGCGTGCGCCGTCACCTCATCGTCGGGCTCTCGGCGTTCGCCGCGCTCGTCGTGCTCTGGGTCGGCGCGCTGTACGCGAAGTACCACGTCGTCACGCTCGGCATCAACGGCTCGTACAACCAGCAGATCGTCGGGCCCGACGCGCGCGACCGGCCCATTCTGCAGATCGGCTTCGACGCCGATCCCCGCCCGGGCAACACGAGCGTGTGGGAAGACCCCGCCGACTTCTACAAGGTGCCGTCGGCGCTCGAGTGCTGCCTGAAGCCGTGGTCGCCGCTGTCGTCCGCGCGCAACCTGAAGCATCAGCTCAGGCTCGTCGCCTCGAACGCGCGCATCACGGTGCAGCAGCTCCAGATCTTCTCGGAGCTCGCTCTCGCGCTGATCGTCATCGCCGTGGTGCTCTGCATTCCGCCACGCGATGCCGTGAGACGAAACCTGCCGCTCGTCCTCACCGTGGGGACGCTGGCGCTCTATCCCGCCGGCTACCTGCTGGTGTACAGCGAGGAGCGCTACCTGTGGCCGGTGCTCTTCCTCCTGATCGCGCTGAGCGGTCATCTGCTCACGCTCGCATTCGCCACGCCGTTCCTCGCCGATCCACGCCGGCGCGTGTTGCTCGCCGCCGCCGTCGCGCTCTCGTTCGTGAAGATGCCCATCCCTCGGCTGCTCGGTTCGCGCGACTACGGCCGGAACACGAGCCGCTTCGTCGAGGCGCTGCGCGGCACCGACCTGCGCGGCAAGCGCATCGCGTCGGACGAGGATTACGGCGCGTCGGACATCGTCGCGTACTACGCCGGCGCGAAGTACATCGGCCAGAATCCGCCGGCGAAGTGGACGCCGGCCGAGCTCGACTCCGCTCTCAAGCGGGCGCGGATCGACTACTACCTCGTGTGGGACAGGATGGGGCCGGACGTGGACCTCAATCGCTTCGAGCGCGTGAAGGAGGTCAGCGTCCCGCCGGGCAACGGTGGCCAGACGAAGCTCACCATCCTCCGGCCACTGTAGCGGAGCTACGGAGACGTCCATCGATAGCATGCCGTGCAGTGGGCACCGTGCTCACGGCGTCAGTCATCGCGGATCGGGAGGGCAGGGCGCATCTCGCTCGGTCAGCCGCGCGATCTCCCGGCCGCCCAGCGTCGCGACGACGACGCCGGGGGGAAAGCTGAACGGTATCTCGGCGGGCCTCTTCGCGGTGCCTCTGGCGATCCCTCCCCGATAGACGAATGTGGTCCCGAGCACACCTACCTCGATCGGGAGCGCGATATCGGCAGTCGACCGAGCCGTGACTTTACCGCGGCATCCGGCCGTCAGTGTCACGGTGCCCGCCGTCACTGGCGTGGTCGCCGGATCGGCGTACGCGAGCACCTGCCTCAATCGACGCACGACCCTCGGAAAAATCGTGTCCGCGTCGCTACTGGTGATCCGAGCCAGCTCCTTCGCGATTCGAGCTCGTACGTCATCAGGGAGGGGCCGCGCGCCGTCACGCTGCGGAGGAGAGTCGGCCACCTGCGCCAGCACCGAGGCCATCGTGTCGGCAGGGAGCCAGGCTTCGGCCGGCGCGTAAGTCCCGTCGAAGTATCTGAGCAGCACGCTGAGCGCCGCGAGCCTGTCCTCGCATGGATGCGTCGTCGAAGTGACGACGCTCGAGACAGCATCGAACACGCGCTCGTCTCGCCAGCTCGAGCTGGCGTCCCGGAGCCGTCTTCGCGCCGCGGGGGTCCGCGGCTCGCCGCGCAGCCAGAGCCGAGCGAGGACGGCGGGTCCACGGCCTGGACAGCGCACCAACCTCCACTCCGTGTCATCGTCGGGTCCGGCACGCAGCACGGCAGCTGAATGAGCCGCGCACTCGGCAGGTTCCTTCTGTGGTTCCGCGAGGCGAGGAGTCGCCGCGAGCAGAATCACACCGAATAAAGCACCAATCGAGGGCGAAGCGCCCGCCCGCACCGCTCTCACAGATCTCCGCAGCTCTTCACGATCCCCCCGCAGTTGCGACAGAGGAGCTTGCAGTTCCTCCACCACAGGCTCGTCGATCCGCACCAGTCGCACGTCTCGGCTTGCTTGGCACAGGCCGGCTCGGCCGTAGGTCGCTCGTCCTGCATCATGTAATATTGGATGAGTCTCTCTCCGATTGACCATCGCCCCACGGGAGTCGTAACCTGTCGAACCCGACGAACCAGACGAGTCAGCAGCGCCCCAGTTGGGCCGGTGCCACACCTGCGCTCGGCGCGGTGACGATCCCGGGCCCGACGGTCCGTCGCGAGGACGTTCCTCTTCATGAGGACGTGCGCTGGCTCGCCGCCGCGCTCGGCCGCGTCATTCGCCGCCTCGAGGGAGAGCAAGCGTTCGAGACGATCGAGACGCTGCGCCGCGCCTGTCGCGCGCGCCGCCACGGCGATCCGTCCGCGCCTTCGCTCGACCAGCTTCTCGCCCAGGTCGAGGCGCTGCCGCTCGAGTTGAGCGCGATCACCGCGCGCGCATTCACGCTCTTCTTCCTGCTCATCAACACCGCGGAGCAGGTGCACCGCGTCCGTCGCACGCGCGCGTACCGCACGACGGTGGAGAACGCCGAGCCGCAGCCGGCCTCGGCGCAGTGGGCGATGCGCAACCTCAAGCGCGACGGACACTCGGCGCAGGAGGTCGAGCGCGCGATCCTCGGGCTCGACGTGCGCCCCGTGCTCACCGCGCATCCCACCGAGTCCACCCGTCGTACGCTGCTCGGCCTGCAGGCGCGCGTCGCCGACGCGCTGCTCGCGCGCGAGCAGACGCCCACCGCCGAGCGCCACGGCATCGAGGAGCAGCTCGACGGCGAGGTGGAGCTGCTGTGGGTCACGTCCGAGGTCCGGCAGGACCGGCCCTCCGTGCGCGACGAGGTGAGCACGGTGCTCTGGTATCTCGAGACGCGCCTGATCGACGCGGGCGCCAGCGCGCGCGAGGCGCTCGTGCGGGCGTTCGAGGAAGAGTTCGCGTGCTCGTCCGAGGTGTTGCGCAGCGCCGTGCCGGTGCGCATCGGCAACTGGGTCGGCGGCGACCGCGACGGGAACCCCTTCGTCACGCCCGACGTCACG
>DATEOG010000369.1:0-5966 GCA_035274345.1 Gemmatimonadaceae bacterium | reverse complement strand
CGGGCGCCGACGATCCGATCAGCTTCACGAGCTCCGCGGTGTTCTGCGACGCGAGTCGCGCCGCTGCCTGCTCGAGCAGCGGCCGCACCTGCGCGTTCTGCATCCGGGAAAGCCACTCCAGCACGGTGGCCAGTGCCGGTCCGCGCAGCTGCTCGAAAAGCTGCAGCAGGTCCGCCGCCGGCGGCAGCGTTTCCGCTTCGTCCATCGACTGCAGCAGCTGCGCGACCGAGTCCGGGGCGCTGAGGCGCATCGGGATCTGCGCCAGACGCTCGGCGTGCGCGGGGGTGAGCTCCGGCGTGCGCGATGCCGACAGCTGCGATTCGCGCAGCAGGTACGCGACGTTCTGGAACTGGGCGGCCGACAGCATGTGCACCATGAGGACGTCCAGGAGCTCGATCACCTCGTCGCGTACGGCCGCAGTCGACTGCTGCTCGAAGATGTCGAGCAGGATCGCGAGGACGTTCTGCCGCAGATCGGCGCGGTACTCGCGATCCACTTCGCTCTGCAGGTACTCGATCTCCCGCTCGTCGAGGAAGTAGAGCGTGCCGTCGAAGTCCGACATGTTGACGACGCCGGCGCGCGCCAGCGGCTCTTCCTCGACCACCGCCTGCGTTTCTTCCTCGTCGTCCCGCCGGATCCGCTCTCCCTCGGCCAGAACCGGCGCTGTCTCCAGTGTGAGGTCGACGTAGCGGTAGCGCAGGAAGATGAAATCACCCTCCCACAAGAGCGTCAGGAGATCGTCCTCGTCGGGCGAGGCCTTACGCACGCGCTGCATGATGCCGAGCAGCTTGTCCAGCTCCTCGGTTTCGAATCCGCGCAGGAAGCGCAGCTCGCGGACGCCGTCCTTGTAGAAAAGCCACGGCAGGCTGTCGCTGCCCCGAGACCCTTCGGAGAGCACGGTCCGCCCTTCCCAGCGCACCTCGCTTTCGGTGAACGACAGCACCAGCTCGTCCGTCTCCCCCCACAGGGGAACGAAGCCGGCGCGCAACGCGTCGTGCGCGCTCTTGTAGATCGGATTGTTGGGGAGGTAGAGCTGGTGGGCACGAGCGGCTTTGCCGAAGAGTCGCAGGAGCTCCTCGACGAGGGCGGGCTCGAACGGCGGTGGGCGGTCGAGCTCACCCTCCGGCGGCGAAGCGACGGGGACGGTCACTTGCCCAGAACGCCCATGTCCATCACCTGCCCGACGTCCTTGTCACCCCGGCCGCTGATGCACAGCAGCACGACGTCGTCGGGGGTCCAGCGGGCACGCTCGCGATCGACCCACGCGACGGCATGTGCCGTTTCGAGCGCGGGAATGATTCCCTCGAGTCTGCTCAGCAGCTGGAAACCGGCCATCGCTTCATCGTCGCGCACCGCTACGTACGTCGCGCGACCGCTGTCCTTGAGGAATGAGTGCTCCGGCCCGACGCCCGGGTAGTCCAGACCGGCCGAGATGGAATGCGCGGGATGCACCTGACCGGTCTCGTCCTGCAACAGATAGCTCAGGGCACCATGGAGCACCCCGGGGGTGCCCCGGGTCAGAGATGCCGAGTGTCGTTCGCTTTCGAGCCCTTCCCCTGCCGCCTCGACGCCGATCAGCTCCACCTCGGTGTCCGGCACGAAGGCGTGGAATACTCCCATCGCGTTCGAGCCTCCCCCCACGCACGCCACGACCGACCGCGGCAGGCGGCCGGCGCGCTCCAACAGCTGCGCACGGGCCTCGACGCCTATGATCGCTTGGAAGTCACGCACCATTCGGGGGTACGGCGCAGGGCCCACGACAGATCCGATGATGTAGTGTGTATCGGTGACGTTGGTCACCCAATCGCGAATGGCCTCGGTGGTCGCATCCTTCAGCGTCCGAGTGCCGCTCAGAACCGGTATGACCTCCGCTCCCATCAGGCGCATGCGGAAGACGTTCAGCGCCTGCCGGCGCATGTCTTCCTCGCCCATGTACACGACGCACTGGAGGCCGTATCGGGCACATACGGTCGCGGTCGCTACACCGTGCTGGCCTGCCCCTGTCTCGGCGATTATTCGGCGCTTCCCCATGCGACGAGCCAGCAGTACCTGGCCGACGGTGTTGTTGATCTTGTGCGCCCCGGTGTGATTGAGATCCTCGCGCTTGAGGAAGACCTGCGCGCCGACGCGCTCGGAGAGCCGCGGCGCGTCGCTGAGCGGAGAGGGCCGCCCGACGTACGTCGACAGCATCGTCGAGAGCTCGTGCCGAAACGACTCGTCCTGCTGTGCGGCCGCGTACTCGGCCTCGAGCTCGTCCAGTGCCGGGATGAGCGTTTCTGGGACGTAGCGCCCCCCGAAGGCGCCGAATCGGTCGGTCGGCTGCGTACCGGTCATTCCTTGACTCCTGCTGAGCGCACGGCGGCGACGAAGGCGCGAAGGCGCGCCTGATCCTTTATCCCCGGCGACGACTCGACCCCGGAAGAGATGTCCACCACGTTCGGCGCGACGAGGTCGATCGCCTCCTCGACGTTCTCCGGCGTGAGGCCGCCGGCGAGGACGATCCTGGGATGATAGTCGAGGGCATCCAGCGACTCCCCCAGCCGGTCCCAGGGAACGCGAACTCCCGAGCCGCCGAGCTGCCCCGCAACGTGCGCGTCGATCAGCAGCGCGTCCGAGGCATCGGCCAGCTCGTCGACGTCATCCGGCAAGGCGCCGTCCGACGTTCTCACGACGGCCCAGACCTCCTTACCCGTCGCCGCGCGGACGCGCTCGACCCGCTCCGCATCCACGCTGCCGTGCAGTTGAACGACGTCGAGACCCACGACCTCGACGATCGAGGCGATCACGTCTTCGGCCTGGTCAGCGAACACGCCGGCCTTTCGCGCGCGCCGACCGGCCAGCGTGTCGCGCGCCTGCGTCGGCGTTCGCTCACGGGGGCCGCCGGCGAAGATCACTCCCAGATATTCGACTCCAGCCGCATCGGCGTATTCGGCGTCGACCGATCTGGTGAGCCCACAGATCTTGATGTCAGTGCCCACGCGAGCGCCTCGGCACCCCGGCGAGCGCTCGCGTCGCCTGGATGGGGTCCGCTGCCGCGGAGATGCTGGATCCCACCAGCACCGCGTCGGCGCCGCACGCCGCGTAGCGCTCGATGTCCGCCCGCGACTTCACACCGCTCTCGGCGATCGCGACCAGACCGGAGGGGATGCGGGGGATGATACGCTCCGCCGTGCTCTGATCGATGACGAGGGTCTCCAGGTCGCGGTTGTTGACGCCGATCATCGTGGCACCGACTTCGAGGGCGCGCTCGAGCTCGGCCTCGTCGCGGACTTCAACGAGCAGCTCGAGCTCGAGGCGGCGGGCCGCGTCGGACATTTCGCGCAACAACTCCGGTGACAGCGCCCGAGCAATGAGCAGCGCGGCCGACGCGCCGAGCGCGCGAGCTTCGACGAGCTGGATGGGGCTCACGTGAAAGTCCTTCTTCAACGCCGGCACCGCGACGCCGGCACGCACGGCGCGGAGGTCGGACGTGCTCCCACCGAAATGCGCCGGCTCCGTGAGCACGCTGATCGCCGCCGCGCCTCCGGCGACGTACGCCTGCGCCTGAGACGCGGCGTCGAGCGTCGGAGCGATCGCACCCTTGGAGGGCGACCGGCGCTTCACTTCGGCGATCACCCGCACGTCGCCGCCCCGCAGCGCGGCGGCGAGCGAGGGCGCGCTCGGGGCGAGTGACGCCAGCCGCTCGAGCTCGGCCGCGCGTTGCTCCAGCAAGCCGGCGCGTGCCTCGGCCTCACGGCAGATCGTCCCTAGTGTGCCCCCCGGTGGGGTCCAGCGAAGGTATGCTTGCACTTCGGGACCTATTCGGATATCCTTTTCGGGAGTTGTTCGGGGCAGCGATCGAGCCGCCCACCGCGCGAGCGGTCGCGATGCAAAACCTTCGCAGGAGCCGCCATGCCGCTCACCAAGCGTCAACGCGAGATTCTAAACTATCTGACGCTCTACTCCGAGCAAAAGGGCTACGCGCCCAGCTTCGAGGAGATCGCGGACAACTTCAATTACAACTCGCTCGCGACGGTGCACGAGCACCTGAGCAATCTCGAGCGGAAGGGCTACATCAAGCGCTCGTACAACGAGAGCCGCGCGATCGAGATCCTGCCAAACGAGATGGTGCCGCGGTCGATCGAGCTTCCCCTGCTCGGCTCCGTGGCCGCGGGCGTGCCGATCGAGGCGATCGCGCATCAGGAGACGATGGCGGTGCCCGATTCCTTCGTGCAGCGCGGCGGAAATCATTACGTGCTCAAGGTCCGCGGCAACTCGATGATCGAGGAGCACATCCGCGACGGCGATTTCGTGATCATCAACGAGCGTCAGCGCGCGGACAACGGCGAGATGGTCATCGCGATGCTCCACGGCGACTCGGCGACGGTGAAGAAGTTCTACCGCGAGCGCGATGGTCGCATCCGTCTTCAGCCGGCGAACGAGACGATGGCGCCGATGTACGTCCACGAGAACGACATCTCTATCCGCGGCATCGTGGTCGGCGTGATGCGCCGCTACTAGAGGTAGATCTCGCTGTCGCGGAGAGGCGCCCCGAGGGGCGCCTTTTTCGTGCGTGCGATCTGCGATCAGCTCGCGGTCGAAGCGAACGCGCGCCGCAGGCGCTCGAGCGCGGTGAGTCCGGCCCCGTCGGCGAGCGCCGCCTGCGCGACCTCGATCGCCTCGCCGAAGCTCCTCGCGCCGTTCGTCGAGACGAAGATGGCGGCCGCGGCGTTCAGGATCACGGCCGCGCGCGCCGTTGGGGGTCCGTCGCCCGAGAGCGCTGCCCGCACGGCGGACGCGTTGTCCGATGGATTGCCTCCGGCGAGCTCCTCCGCTCGGCCTTCGGGCATACCAAAGCGCGCCGGCTCGATCGTCCACTCGCTCACTATGCCGTCGCGGATCTCGACTACCTGGGTCGGGCCGAGTGGAGAAACCTCGTCCATCCCGGGCTCGCCGTGCACGACGAGGGCGTGGGCGGTGCCCAGAGCCTTCAGCGCGCCGGCGATCAGCGGGACGCGACGCGCGTCGGCGACCCCCACGACCTGCCTCCCCGCCCCCGCCGGGTTCGCCAACGGACCGACGATGTTCATCACAGTGGGAATGCCCAGCTCGCGTCGGACTGGTCCGACGTGGCGCATCGCCGGATGCATGAGCGGCGCGAACATGAAGACGATCCCTGCCTCGCGCAGCGCACGCTCCATCACGGCGAGTGGCACGTCGATCGCCACTCCGAGCGCCTCCAGGACGTCGGCGCTCCCGCATTGCGAGGTGAACGAGCGATTTCCGTGCTTCGCGACCCGTACGCCTGCTCCGGCGGCGAGCAGTGCGGCGGCAGTCGAGATGTTGAAAGTGCCGACCGCGCCTCCGCCCGTGCCGCACGTGTCCACGAGCTCTTCGGGACGATCGGCAGGAAGGTGTACCATGGCGCCGCGCAGGGCAGCGGCGGCGCCGGCGACTTCATCGGCGGTCTCGCCCTTCACTCGAAGACCGACGAGGAGCGAGGCGATCTGGGCGACGGTCGCCTCGCCGGACATCACCGCGTCGAACGCCGATCGCGATTCGTCGGCGGTGAGAGAGGCCCCCGCGGCGAGGCGCCGGATCGCGTGCTGCAGCAGGGGCGCCGGGCTAGCCGACACTCAGCGTCTCGAGCATGCGCTCCGCGAGCCGCGACTGCGTCGCGACGAGCCCGATGACCAGGGCGAGCAGGCGCACGCGCTCGACGTCTTCCTCGACGAAGATCCCCTGCATCGTGCGGTTGGTGAGGTTCACCACGCCCACCAGCGACCCGTGGTACACCAGCGGGAAGCTGATGAAGGAGCCCGTCGTGAAGTACTCGTCGCTCAGCAGCGGGTGGGACTTCGCCTCGGCGACGTCCTGCACGAGCAGCGGCTGGCGCGTCGCCGCGACCTTGCCCGCGACGCCCTCGCCGAACTGGATCCGATAGCCTGGGGGGACGTTCGGCGCGATCCCTCGCGCGGCAGCGAGGT
>DATEOG010000368.1:0-8086 GCA_035274345.1 Gemmatimonadaceae bacterium | reverse complement strand
CACCGACGCGCCGGAAGCGGTCCCCGGCATCCACGCTGATGTGCTGCTCGACCGTACGCACTGGCTCACGGCCGGCTACGACACGCCGCGACTCACGGTGCTCGTGGAGGGCGACCTCTTTCTGCGGCCGTCGAAAGAGGGGGAGAACGTCGCGGTCTTCCCGACCACGGGTCCTCTCGTGCGCGCCGGCTTCACCTGGCCGGGCAACACCGAGCGTCTGCTGCGAGGCAGCTCTTTCCTCGTCGACGAGCCGACCGGCGCGGGCCACGTCGTGCTCTTCACGAACGAGCCCTTCTTCCGAGGCTGGTGGCGCGCACTGGACAAGCTGGTGCTGAATGCCCTGGTGTTGGGAGCTGCGTACTGAGTGGTGTGTCGTGGGTGATGAGTGAAAGCACTTGCGGTCACCCATGACTCACCACCCACCACCCACCACCCAGTCAGATCTCCATCCCTCTACCAACGTTGACCCGCACTCGCGGCGCTTCGATGCTCTTCAGCGCGCGCGGCACTTCCATGCGGATTCGGTCCAGCTCCGGACGAAGCTTGTCGAGCTGCATGCGAACTCCTTCGAGGCTCTCGCCAAACTCCGGCCCCACCTCGAGACGGAGCGGACCGAAGTTCTCCATCGTGCGGTAGAAACCGCGCCCGGTCGGTGGCACCGGCGGCACGGGTGGGAATCCCGGGAAGTCCCCGCCGCCGAAGTACATCATCCCGCGCGAGCGCGGCAGGTCGCCCGCGCGCGCGACTTTCATCGTCACGTCGCGGTACTGGCCGTTCGCGTACACGCGTAGCGTCACGTTGTCGCCGGGCTTCAGCTGCGACACCTCGCGCATGAGCCGTTGCGCCTTCGCGCGGGCGAGCACCTGGTCTTCGGCATCCTCTCGCGCGACGCGCAGGTTCACGCCGTTGATCGCCGCGATGCGGTTTCCCTCCTCCAATCCTGCCCGCGCCGCCGGGCTGGAGTCCTGCACGCTCATCACGAGCACCCCCAGCGTGTCGCGCCGGCTCCCCGAGCTGCCGAGACCGAATCCCAGTGCCGGCCGCTCGTCCATGTCCTCGCGCGATACGCGACGATACGTCGTCGCACGCTTGAACAGCGAATCGGAGCTCACCGTGCGCACGCGAATGGCCTGGGTGCGGCCCTCGCGATAGACGCGTAGCTCGACCTCGTCGCCGGGCTTCGCCTTCTCGAGCTCGCGCACGAGCCTGCGCTGCAGCGTGTTCGCGCTCTCGTAGTCGTCGATGTCGGCCGCGTTGGCGCGCAGGCTCACGCTGTTGATCGCCGCGATCCGGTTTCCTTCCTCGAGACCGGCCTTCTCGGCTGGTCCGCCGCGCACGATCGACGTGATGAGCAGGCCGAGCGTATCGCGCCGCGTGCCGGTCGATGAGGTGTTGACGCCGAGCGCCGCACGGGGGTTCTCGTCGCTGTCGTACGTGAAGGTGCGCCCTTCCTTGCCCGCGATCTCGGCGCGCGGCACCGGCACCGCCTTGACCTGCGCCGCGGCGGGTGTCGCCAACGTGAGCATCGCGGCGCCGGCCGCGAGCAGTCGGGTGTGTCTCATGGGTTCCTCGATACGGTTGAGTCGGTACACCCGTCTGACACGGCGCCCTCTCGAAAGGGTTTCCACCCGGAGTCGTCGCGCGCTGCGGCGGCCACCTGCCATATTTCTCGCATGGCAACGACGACGCGCCCCGACACGGGTCGAACGCCCGACCTCGACGAGTTCACTCATCACTGGCAGGACGAGGCTGATGCGGCGTTCCTGTATCGCCGACTCGCCGAAACCGAGCCGGACTCCGCAAAACGCGACATCTATCAGCGGCTCGCGGAGGTCGAGGACCGTCACGTCGAGGTGTGGGCCGGCCTGCTGGCGCAGCATGGACGCCCGATCGGTCCACATCGGCCGACGGGGCGCACGCGGCTGCTCGCCTTCCTCGGCAAGCAGTTCGGCCCCGGCTTCCTGCTGCCCATGCTCCTCGCGGAGGAGGGACGCGAGGTGAAGGCGTACCTCGACATGCACAGGACGACAGGCGCCGGCGTTGCCGGCCGCGAGGAGGCGCTCACGCTCGCCAAGGAGTCGGCGGAGCACGCCACGACGCTCAACGCCATCGCCGGCCGCACGGGCGAGCCCTGGCATCGCACTGGGGCGGGCGGTTTCCTGCGCAACGTCGTGTACGGCTTCAACGACGGCCTCACGGCGAACTTCGGCCTCGTCGCCGGCGTCCTCGGCGCCACGGTGGCGAGCGCCGAGACCCATCATCACGTCATCGTCGCCGGCGTCGCGGGGCTGATCGCCGACGCGCTCTCCATGGGCTCGAGCGGATACCTCGCGGCGCAGAGCGAGCGCGAGGTGCACGCCCACGAGATCGCGATGGAGCGCGACGAGATCGCGCTCATGCCCGAGATCGAGCGCGACGAGCTGGCGCTGATCTACGAGGCGAAAGGAATGGACCGCGAGTCCGCCCATCGCATCGCCACGCAGGTGATGGCCGACCCGGAGAAGATGCTCGCCGAGCAGGTGCAGGAGGAGCTGGGCATCTCCGAGCCGGCTACGTCCCCATTTCGGGAGGGATGGATCACCGGGCTCGCCACGGCGGTCGGCGCGCTGATCCCGGTGCTGCCGTTCTTCTTCCTCGAAGGGAGCACCGCCGTGGTGGTGTCGTTCGTGACGTCGATGCTCTCGCACTGGCTCGTGGGCGCCGCGCGCTCCGTCTTCACCGGGCGCAGCGTGTTCCGCTCCGGGATGGACATGTTCGTTGTCGGACTCGGCGTGGCGGTCGTCGGCTACTACGTTGGTGAATGGATCGCGCGGCTGCTCTAGCCGCACGCTCGACCCCGAACTCAGTCACCACCCCAATGAGATCCCGTTCCCCGCTCGCGCTCGTCGCGCTGCTCGTCACGCTCGCGTCGCCCCTTGCTGCTCAGGTGTCCGGACCCACCGCCGCGAATGGCCAGCCGGTGCAGTACTACCCGCTCTACGGCGCCACGCTCGGCATCGCGATTCCCGCCGGCCGGCTCGGCGACGAGCATGCCGCCGGCTACCACATCGGTGGGCTCGTGGAGTTCGCCGTCCCGAACCAGGCGTACGCGCTCCGCGCCGAGGCGATGTATGAGCGCTTCCCCCTCGAGTCGGGCAAGGCCGGGAGCGATGTGGGCGTCTTCGCTTTCGGGCCCACGATCGTCTACCAGTTTCAGCGGACGCAGCGATCGACCTTCCTCACCGGCGGCATCGCGATCTACCACGCCACGACGGAGAAGATCACCGTGGGCACGACGACGGTCGAACGTGGTGGCGGCACACGCCCGGGCTTCAACGTCGGCACCGGCATCGCCTTCCCTCTCACCGGCTTCTCGGCCCTCGCCGAAGTCCGCTTCCACGTGATGCTGGCGGAGAACAAGCCGATCCTGACGCTGCCGTTGTCGGTGGGAGCCAAATTCTAGAACGGTTTTGAGTGGTGAGTAGTGGGTCGTGGGTGAGTGCAAACGCGGTCACTCAACACTCACCACTCACCACTCACCACGCGGCTCACACGACGAGATTCAGCAATCTCCCCGGAACGAAGATGACGCGCTTCACCGGGCCGGTTATGAACTTCGCCACGTTCGCCTCCGCCATCGCTGCGGCGACGGCTTCGTCCTGTGACGCCGTCTTCGACACCGTGATCGTGCCCCGCGTCTTGCCGTTCACCTGGACAGCCATCGTCACGAGGTCCTCGGCCACCAGCGCTTCGTCGTAGCTCGGCCAACCCGAGTCGAAGATGCTCCGTGTCTCGCCGAGCACGGACCAGAGCTCCTCGGCGATGTGCGGCGCGAATGGGCTCGCCAGCTGCACCAGCGGCCGCACCTCGTCCACGTGCGGCGTCCGCTCACCGGCACGCAGCGTGTTCATGTACTCCATCATCGCCGCGATCGCCGTGTTGTAGCTCAGCCGAGCGACGTCGTTGCCCACCTTCTTGATCGTCTGGTGCAGCTTGCGCAGCACCTCGGCGTCGGCGGCGCCGTCGCGCCGCGCGTCGTGCACCGACTTCCACATGCGGTCGAGGAACCGCTTCACTCCCGAGATTCCCTTGTCGCGGAAGTCGCCGCCTTCCTCGAACGGGCCCAGGAACATCAGGTAGGTGCGGAACGCGTCCGCACCCCACAGCTCGATGTACTGGTCGGGGTTCACGACGTTGCCCTTGCTCTTCGACATCTTCGCGCCCTCGCGCACGATCAGCCCGTGCGCGCGGAAGCGTGTGAACGGCTCCTCGAAGTCGATGTGCCCCGCGTCCTTCAGCACCATCGTGATGAAGCGCGAGTACAGCAGGTGCAGCACCGCGTGCTCGTTCCCGCCGATGTAGCTGTGCACCGGCAGCCACTTCTTCGTCAGCGCCTGGTCGAACGGCACGTCGTCGCGGTCCGAGCTCGGATAGCGCAGGAAGTACCAGGCGCTGTCGAGGAAGGTGTCGCTCACGTCAGTCTCGCGACGCGCCTGCGCGCCGCACTTCGGGCAGCTCGTGTGATACCACTCCTCGTGCCGTGCGAGCGGGCTCACCCCCGAGTCATCCGGACGGAAGTCCTCGATCTGCGGCAGCAGCACGGGCAGCTGATTCTCCGGCACCGGCACCGTGCCGCACGTGTCGCAGTACACGATCGGGATGGGCGGTCCCCAGTAGCGCTGCCGCGAGATGCACCAGTCGTGCAGCCGGTAGTTCACCACGGGGCGCCCCGCGTGCTGCGCCGCCAGCTCGGTCACGATGGCCGAGCGCGCCTCCTCGACGCGCAGCCCGTCGAACCGCCCAGAGTTCACCAGCGTGCACGCTGTCGTCTCCGTGAACGCCTGATTGAGCGGCGTGTCGGACGACTCTCCCTCGGCCGCGACGACGCGCACGATCGGCAGGTCGTACTGCGTCGCGAACTCGAAGTCGCGCTCGTCGTGGCCCGGCACGGCCATGATCGCCCCGGTGCCGTACTCCATCAGCACGTAGTCGGCGATCCAGATCGGGATCGGCTGCCCGGTCGCGGGGTTGGTCGCGTACGCGCCCGTGAACGCTCCCGTCTTCTCCTTGGAGGTCTTCCGCGTGATGAGGTCCTGCTTCGCGGCGAGCTCGACGTATGCACGCACCTCCGTGCGCTGCTCGTCGCTCGCGAGCTGGTCCACCAGCGGGTGCTCGGGTGCCAGCACGAGATACGTCGCGCCGAACACCGTGTCCGGCCGCGTCGTGAACACGCGGATCTCCAGCGGCGTCGCCACCACCTCGCCCGACGTCCCTTCGTTCACCGTCGCGCTGCCCGCGAACGACATCACGTCCTGGACCGGGAAGGCGAGCTCCGCGCCCTCCGACTTGCCGATCCAGTTCCGCTGCGCCACGAGCGTGCTCTCGGACCAGTCCAGCCGATCCAGGTTCGCCAGCAGCCGCCCCGCATAGTCGGTGATCCGGAAGAACCACTGTTCCAGGAACCGCTGCTCGACCGGCGTGCCGCACCGCTCGCAGAGCCCGTGCTCCACCTGCTCGTTGGCCAGCACCGTCTTGTCGAACGGGCACCAGTTCACCGCCGCCCGCTTCTTGTAGGCCAGCCCCTGCTCGTACAGCTGCAGGAAGACCCACTGCGTCCACTTGTAGTACGACGGGTCCGTGGTGGAGAGCTCATGGCTCCAGTCCACCATGAGGCCCGCCCGCTTCAGCTGGCGCCGGAAGTTGTCGATGTTCCGCGGTATGAGCTCGCCCGGGTGCACCCCCACCTTGATGGCGAAGTTCTCGGAATGGATGCCGAAGGCGTCGTAGCCGAGCGGCTCGAAGACCGTGTGCCCCTTCAGCCGCTGGAATCGTCCATAGATGTCGTTCCCGGTAAAGGCGAAGAGGTTGCCCACGTGGAGCCCCTCCGCGCTCGGATACGGGAACATCATCAGGGCATAGAAGGGCCGAGGGCCGTCGGACAGGTCGGTCACGTTGGTGGCCTCCGCCTCCCATCGCGCCTGCCACCGCCGCTCGACGGCGGCTGGGTCGTAACCGGCCGGTTGGTCTCCGCCAACGGGCTGGGTTGCTGCAGTCTCGGTCATGATGTGACGGCTCGGCGCTCGGACCTCGGGCAGGACGACGCTCGACGCCTGCAGACGGAAGTGGCTCTCTGGACGCAATCTAGTACGGTGGGAGGGGCCATCAACCGCGCGCTCCCCGCGTGCGCGCCCCCCTCACCCGACGCTCCCTCGGCTCGGGACATCCCATGTCGTCAGTCTCCAACGCAGACAGCTTCGCCACCGCTCCCCGCGCGGCGTCCTCGCTTCAGCGCCGCTTTCTGTTCGGCGCTGGGCTCGGCGGCGCGGGACTCATTCTCGTGCTGGCCTGGGGCAGCGATCTCGCGCTCGATCGATTTGCGAGACGCGAGAGCGAGACACGCCTCGCCGGTGCTGCGCAGCGCGCACAACTCCTCGTGGACCAACTGCTGACCGACCGCGAGCGCCAGGCGGAAGTGATCGCGCTCACTCCGGCCGTCGTCGGAGCGGCCCGTGAGGGCACCGCCCGCGCGGCGACGCTGGGCATCGCTACCGCCGCCGCACCAGATCTCGAGCAGCGGTTCGACCTCGAGCGCTCCCTGCAGGCGTCGCCCGAAGCGCGTGCGTTCCTCGTCGGCGTTCTCCCGCGACTCGACGCCGCCGAGATCACGATCACCGAGAGTCACGGCTTCAACGCCGTGACCAGCCGCCGCGCTGCCGATTTCGTGCAGAGCGACGAGGCGTGGTGGCAGGCGGCATGGCAGGATGGCCTGGCATCGGCCGGCGCGGTCTACGACTCGACGCTCCGCCGCTCCGTCATCTCCGTCGCCTCCGTGGTCAAGGATGGCAGCACGAGGCTCGGCGTGCTGGCCCTCACCTTCGACGCGACCCCGTTCGTGGCGGCGCTGGCCAAGGCCGGCGACGGCGTCCGTATCGACGTCGTGGACAGCACGAACCGGATCGTGCTCAGCTCGGACACGCTGATGCTCGGTCACTACCTCACGGGGACCGCGGCCGGCCGCAGCCCCAGTGAAGGGTTCTCCCCCGTGTTCGAGTCGGGCTCGGAGCGTGCCGTGGCCTCCCGTGCCAATCGCGGTCGGTGGCGGCTCATCGCCCACCAGTCGGCTTCAGCGCTCGCCGCGCCGTACCGCGCGGCGAGGATGTCGCTCACCGCCGTCGTCGCGCTGATGCTCGTGCTCCTCGCGGGGGCGCTCGTCGCCGTGCAGCGCTACCTGGCGCGGCGGATCTCCGGCCCAGCGACCGAGCTCGCCGTCGCCGCCGAAGCGGTTGCCGCGGGAGACTTCTCCGTCGAGATCGGCCATATCGGATCGGACGACGAGATCGGTCGCCTCGGGCGCGCCGTCGGCGCGATGATTCTCGAGCTGCGGCGCCTGGCCCAGGCGCTCGCGGGCTCGGCGCGCGAGACGACGGCGATGTCGTCGGAGATCACGGCTGGATCGGAGGAGATGGCCGCCACGGCGGGCGAGATCGCCAATACGGCCAGCGACCTGTCGGCGCAGGCGACGACCATGGCCGAGACCATCTCGTCGCTCGCCCAGTCGGCGGCATCGCTCAAGAACCTCGCGACTACGCTCGACGACGGTGCCCGCGGCGGCTCGATGCGCAACACGACGCTTCGCGCTCTGGCCATGGAGAACCGCGCCGGCCTGGATGCCAGCGCCGAGTCGCTCGGCGTCCTTTCCAACGACGTCTCCGACAGCGCCCAGGCGATCGAGTCGCTCGGCGTCGCGTCCGAGGAGATCCGATCGTTCGTCGGCCTCGTGCGCAAGCTCGCCCGGCAATCCAAGCTGCTCGCCCTCAACGCGGCGATGGAAGCGGCGCGGGCCGGAGAGCACGGCGAAGGCTTCGCCGTCGTCGCGAGCGAAGTGCGACGACTCGCCGCCAACTCGGCCGAGGCAGCGGAGCGAACGGAAGCGCTCGTACGTGGCGTGCTCGGGAAGGTGCAGGCATCGCGCGCGCTGAGCTCGCGCACGATGGAAACCGTGATCGGCGTGCTCGAGACCACGCAGCTCGGCATGCACTCGTTCGCGCAGGTCGAGGAGGCCGTGCGCGGGTCGGAGGCGTGGACCGCCTCCATCGAGCAAGCGGCG
>DATEOG010000367.1:0-5584 GCA_035274345.1 Gemmatimonadaceae bacterium | reverse complement strand
TCGTCGCCGCGCAGCGTCCCACGCCTCCGACGCGCGATCCGCACACGCCGGGCTACGTGACGGCGACCGAGCTTCCCGACGGCGCGCTCCCGTCGCCCGACCAGAACGGCAACTTCATCGTCGGCCCCACGCACGCTCGCGCGCCCGAGATGATCGTGCGCGACGACGTGCCGCACGGCACCGTGCACCGGTTCACGATGAGCTCCGCCGACAGCAGGATCTATCCGGGCGTGGCGCGCGACTCGGGCACCTTCGGCACGCCGGACCCGAACGATCCGGCGAAGCTCATCGTCTCGACGAGCCGCCCGAAGCCGTACACGCGCCGCGTCGCGGTGTACGTGCCGCAGCAGTACGTCGCGGGCACGGTCGCGCCGTTCATCGTCGGCGCGGACGGGCCGGATTCGCTGCTGTTCGTCGCGCTCGACAATCTGATCGCACAGAAGCGTGTGCCGCCGATGGTCGCGATCTCGATCGGCAACGGCAGCGGCGATGCGCAGGGGAGCCAGCGCGGGCTCGAGTACGACACGATGAGCGGGCGCTACGCCGAGTTCGTGGAGACGGAGGTGCTGCCGCTGGTAGAGAAGCAGTACGGCGTGCGGCTCACGCGCGATCCCGACGCCCGCGCCACGATGGGCTGCAGCTCGGGCGCCTCGGCCGCGCTGAGCATGGCGTGGTATCACCCGGAGTGGTACCACCGCGTGCTGTCGTACTCGGGCACGTTCGTGAACCAGCAGTGGCCGCCGAGCGCGGAGACGCCGCATGGCGCGTGGGAGTACCACGAGCGGCTGATCCCCAACGCGCCTCGCAAACCGCTGCGGATCTGGATGCACGTCGGCGACCGCGATCTGTACAACCCGAACGTGATGCGCGACGGGATGCACGACTGGGTGGTCGCGAACGAGAACATGGCACGGGTGCTCGCGACGAAGCGGTACCCGTACCAGTTCCTGTTCGTGCGAAACGCGGGGCACTGCGACCGCGCTGTGAAGGAGCAGACGCTCCCGGCGGCGCTCGAGTGGGTGTGGAGGGACTACAAGGGACGGTAGTCCGGGGGTGCGGGGGTCCGAGTAGACCAAGGGGGTCAGATTCGTTTGATCCGCAGCCTCCTCAGGTCCTTACGGATTCACCGACCTCCGATCAACCGTCACCCGTTCCATGCGGGCCATGCCGAGGTAGCCTCGTCGAAACTCCTCGTGGGCGGCGGCCACCGCTGGTGGACCGAGCTCGTACGTCGTGCCGGCCGTGCACCACGTCACGTGATCGCATGCCTCGAGCAACGTGGGCACCTCATGTCCGGTCACGACGACCGCGCAGCCTTCGGCTGCGATGGAGCGGAAGATTCGGGTCAGGCGATCGTGATCGGCCGGCGCGATGCCGCGATATGGCTCGTCGGCGAGCAGGCACTCCGGTCCCCGCGCGAGCACCAGCGCGAGCTCCGCGCGCCGCAGCTCGCCACCCGAGAGCTGCCACGGCCGCCGATCGACCAGATGCGCGATCTCGGCCCGCGCTGCCGAATCGCGCGCCGTCCGTCGTCCGAAGTGACGTGCGAACAGCTCGAGCTGCCAGCCGACGGTGAACGCATTCGACAACAGCTCGTGATCGGGGAGGTAGAACAACCCTCCGCGTGCCAGCACCGCGTGCCGGGGACGGAGCAGTGCACGCCCCCTGAAGTGCACGACCCCGGAATCCGCCGCGATCCAGCCGCTGGCGATCTTCATCAGCGTCGACTTGCCCGAGCCGTTCCGCCCGAAGATCACGCGCACCTGCCCCGGCTCGGCGCGCAGCGAGCCCGCGGAGAGCACGCGGTTGCCGCCGAACGACTTGGTGACGCACTCGGCGACGAGGATCGGCATGCTACGGCAGCACGACCGCGAGCAACGCCTCGCCGGCGACGCAGACCATCGCCGCCAGCGTCGCGAGCTGCGTCGTCGAGACGCCGAGGTTTCCCCACATCGCGCGCTCACCGCGGCGGCGCACGTCCACCATCAGGAGCATCGTGCTCACCGCGGTCACCCAGAGCGGATTGGGTCGTGCCGGATTCATGGCCGCTTCACCGACGCTGTCGGCGCCTTGCATCATGGCCAGAGCGACGAAGGTGAGCGCATGCACCAGCGCCCACAGCACGAAGGATCGCAGCGTGAGCACACGAAGCGCGGACGGCGGGAAGGCGAGCCTCGGCATGAGGCTCCCCTACCCGCCGTCCAACAATGCGTTCCTCAGTCCGCTCCGGTGAGCATGCCGAGGTCTGGTTCCCGGACCCCGCACCCCCGAGCTAGTCCGTCGCGCGCTTCGCCTTCACGGTCATCGACGCCTGGACCGGCACCTCCACCGTGGCTGCCGACGGAACGGCGATGGTCGGCGTCGCGGTGGCCGGGGCATCCGTCGCGCGCTTGCCGAAGATGCCCGGCAGCTGCACGCCGCCGATCTCCTCCGCCACCTGCATCAGTGGCGGCAGCACCTTCACGAGATCCTCCACCAGGCTGCTCACGCCACCGCCGTTGGCGCCGGTGCCCGCGGCGCCGTTCCACATCACCACCTTATCGAACTTGATGTTCGCGATCGCGCCGGCGAGCGTGCTGGTCACGGCAGGCATCTGCTCCAGGAAGAGCAGCCGGTAGGCCGCGTCGGGATTGCCGCCCGCGGCTGCGACCATCTTCTGCAGGCCCTCCGCCTTCTTCTCCATGATGGAGAGATTGCCTCGCGCCTCGGCGTCCAGTCGCGCGAAGGTCGCTTCCGCCTCTGCGCGGGCGGCGATCTTCACGCGCTCCGCGTCCGCTTCGGCCTGCACGATCATCCGCGCCTTCTCTGCCTTTGCCGGCGCCTCGAGCTCGGCGCGGCGTTCGGCTTCGACACGATCCGCACGCGCGAGCGCGGCCTTCGCCTGCGCCTCGTTCTCGACGCGGTCGATCTCCGCCTTCGCCGTGCGCTGAGCGATCTCGGACTGCTGACTCGCTTCGGCGCGCGTGATCGCCAGCGTCGCCTGCGTGCGCACGACCTTGCCCTGCGACTCCGCCTCGCCGGCGATCGCGGCGGCGTCGGCCGCCGCCACGGCGACGCGCTTGGCGCGCTCGGCTTCCTTCACCGCCATGTCGCGCTCGAACGCCGCCTGCTGCTCGCCGACAGACTGCTCCTTCTGGATCGACGCGATCTTCACGGCGCGCTCCCGGTTGGCCTCCTCGAGACCGATGTCGCGGTCCTTCTGCGCTCCGGCAACGCTCACTGACTGCGCGCGCTCAGCGTTCGCGACGCGGATGGCGCCTTCCTTCTCCTGCTCGGCCACGTCGCCGCGTGCCTTCTGGATGGCCTGCGCTGCCGCCTGCTTGCCGAGCGCCTCGAGGTAGCCCGACTCGTCGCGCAGGTCCTGGATGTTCACGTTGAGCAGTGTGAGCCCGACCTTCATCAGCTCCGGCTCGAGCTGGTGCTGCACGCGCTGCAGGAACGCCTCTCGATCGCGGTTGATCTGATCGATGCTCATCGTCGCGATGACGGCGCGCAGCTGACCGATGATGATGTCGCGGGCCGTCGCTTCGATCTCCTGGTGAGTGAGGTTGAGCAGACGGATCGCCGCGTTCTGGCGCACCACTTCGTCGATGCCGATGGCGACGGTGAACACCGACGGCACGCTGATGCGGATGTTCTCCAGCGAGAGCGCGTCGGGAAGCTTCACGTCGATGCGGACCGGGTCGAGCTCGAGGAAGGCGGCTTCCTGGATCACGGGCCACACGAAGGCGCCGCCGCCAGAGATGCAGCGGGCCGCGCCGTCGCCGCCGACGCGGCCGGAGATGACGAGGATCTTGTTCGCCGGACAGCGCACGTACCGGTTGACGAAGAGCAGCGCGAGGCTGAGGAAGACGACGGCGAGCGCGGTGCCGAGAATGATCGAGCCCGGGACGGCCGTGACGAATGCGAGCGCGCCTGATTCCGCTTCCGCGGATTGGAGCAGGGCGAGCGCCGAGATGGTGGATGAGAGCAGCACGGAAGGCGGGGAGAAGGAGAGGAAGGGACGAACTACGATCAGGGGCGTGCGAGCGGGACGACGGTGAGCGTCGTGTCGTCGGCGGCGTCGACCACCTGCACCTGCGTGCCGGAGGCGATCAGGGCGTCCGGGGCCGCGCTCTCGCTCTGTACCGCCGGCCATTCCACATGCCGGCCGCCGACGACGAGCGTGACCTTGCCCGGGCCGCTCCCGCGCGCCGGGATCGGAAGCGACACGGTCGCTTCGAGACCCACCGCGCGCAGCGGGTGCACGGACTTGTCCGCCTCGAGGCGAGTGAAGCCGCGCATGACGAATGCGACGAACAGATAGAGCGTGAAGCCGAGCAGGAGCGCGAGCGCTATGGCCGGGAGGGCGCCCATGCTCCGCAGCGCGAGCAGTCCGCCGATGCCGGTGAAGCAGATGCCGGTGGCAACCGCACGGATGCTCCGGAAGTTGAACGCCGAGAGGGCGGAGTCGTGATGGACGTCGCCGAGTGGCGAGACGTCGCCATCACCGGCGTCGTGCCCCATGCCGATGATGCTGCCGAGGGCCTGGAACGCCACCAGCACACCCCCGAGCACGGCGAGGAAGAGGAAGACCGATCCGAGGGTGGGCATACCTAAACGTCCGTATCGCCAGCAGGCGGCGCAAGAAGTCGATGCTCCTCTCGCCACGTGAGGCCCCCTGCGTCGGACCCCGCGGGACCCCCGCGTTACGTATGTCGCCGTCGCTCGTTGTCCTTTGAGGCTCGTCCTTCCAGGAGAACATCCGCCATGGCGAAGATCCCAGCGACCGACGTGACGTCGCGCTCGGCGCGCGAGAGCAAGCGGCCGTACGTGCGCCCGGTGCTCAAGCGCTACGGCGACCTCGCCCAGCTCACGCACGCGAAGGGAATGACGGGCGTGAGCTCCGACGGCGCCCTCGCCAACAACAACAAGACGATCTGAGCGGATTCGCGCTCGCGTGACGCCGGTGCAGCGGATCCACGGTCTTACCATCCGGACCGACGTCACCCTTCCGGGTATCGCGCCCGCATGCGCGGACGCACCCGACGTCGCGCTGGAGCTGGTCGAGCGGCTTCCCGCTCCGGTGCCTGTGCGCACCCGCTACCGCACCGGTACGCCTGACGACGCCGCGACGCGCGTCGAGATCGTGGACGACGCGCGCGGCTACACCGCGTTTCGCTACGGCGACGGCACTGCCGTGGACGTCGATCTCCGTACGACTCCCGCACACGTTCGCGCCGCGATCGCGCCCGGCCAGACGCTCGAGGATCTGACGGCGTATCTGTACGGCCCAGTGCTCGGCTTCGTGCTTCGCGCGCGTGGGCGCCTCGCCATGCATGCCAGCTGCGTGCGCGTCGGCGACGGCGCGGTGCTGCTCGCCGGACCGAGCGGCGCCGGCAAGTCCACCAAGGCCGCGGCGCTCGCGACTCGTGGACTGACGGTCGTCTCCGACGACCTCACGGCGCTCGCGCTGGACGACGGCGACGACACGCCGCGCGCGTGGCCCGCGTTCGACCACCTCCGGCTCTGGCCCGACGGCGAGCACGTCGTGCTCGGCGATGCCACTCGGCTCGAGCGCATCACGCCCGGGTGGGACAAGCGG
>DATEOG010000366.1:0-8413 GCA_035274345.1 Gemmatimonadaceae bacterium | reverse complement strand
GCTGTTGCGCCGCCTGCTCGAGCTCCGGCTGCTGCCGCTCGCGCGCGAGCCGCTCGAGCCGGCGCGCCTCCTCTTCGGCCTGACGCGCCAGCTCGCGCTGCGAGGAACCACCACCACCGCCACCGCCGCCGCTCGAGCTCTGCTGCTGGCCGAGCCGATCGCGCATCTGCTCCGCGAGGCGCTGCATGCGTTCGTTCTCCTGCTGCTGGCGCTGCGCGAGCTCCTTCAGCCGCTGGAGCGCCTCGTCCTGGGCGCGCTCGGCCTGCTGCTGCGGCTGGCTCGACTCGCTCCGCACCGCCTCGTACTGGTTGCGCAGCTTGTCCGTCTGCAGCTCGAACAGATCGGCGAGGTCCTCGGGACGCTGACCGCCACCACCGCCACCTCCACCGCCGCCCTGCTGCTGGCCGCCGAACTGCACTTGCACGTCGCGGTACATCGCCTCGGCGCGCTGCAGTCGCTGAAGCGCCACTTGCTCCGGCGCGAGCGCGTCGCGGCCCTTCGCCTTCACGAGCTGCTCCTCGGCGGCACGAAGGGCGGTGATCGCCTGATTGAGCTCCGCCATGATCTGCGCGAACATCGTGTCGGCCTGCACGGCGCCGCGCGTTCGCATCTTGATCATCACCTGCTCGACGTCCTCGCGCAGGCGACCCTCGGCGATGTTCACCGTCGCGATGTCTTCACGACGTTTGCGCGGCGCGTTCGTCGCGCTGTCGCGCAGCCAGTTGAACGTCGCGGCGACGACCTCGCGTTGCCGTGCGACGAACCCTTCCGGCGAATCTCCACCTCCGCCGCCACCACCGCCCCCGCCGCCCTGCTGCTCGGCCTGACGGTAGTTCTTGCCGAACGGACGCACCTCGAGGAAGTAGACGTCGCTCGACCCGGTGTTGCCGGCGCCGTCGCGCGCGACCGCGTTGTAGGCGATCAGATCGCCCGCGGCCAACCCCATCTCCTCGAGAAACATCGTGTACGCGGCGCGCGGTTCCTTGCTGCCCCGACCGCCCGCGCCAAGGTTGACGCGCTTTTCTTCGCCTCCATTGACCCGGTAGCGCAGCTCCATCGACTCGACGCCGTAGTCGTCCGAGCTGCCGACGGCGATCGTGAGCTCCTCGACGTTCGTGACCTTCGTGTCGCGGCCCGGCTTCTCGATCGTGACGCGCGGCGGCCGATCAGGAATTGCGTCGACGGCGTACTGCACCGGTCCGGTGACCGTCGTCCCATCCACCGTGGTGAGATCCACGCGGTAGAAGCCGCTCGTCTTGACGGAGAACGCGCCGCTCAAGCCGCCACTCGAGTCCGCGGTCAGTGGCACGGCGACGCCATTGTCGAAGGTGATCGTACCGCCGCGCACGGGCATCGTCACCGAGGGGCGCACGGTCACCGTGGTGCCCACGACGGCCGCGACGTCACCGCCGTCGGTGACGTGCTCGGGCGGAGTGCGCGTGTACGCGGGATAGCGGATGTCGAGCGCGAGCTTGCTCACCGCCGGAAGGTTGGAGACGCTCAGGCGATGAAGCGCGGAGCGCACGCTGTTGGACTCGACGTAGTACTCGGTCGCCTTCGCGACGTCGAACAATCGCGCCGTGAACGTGCCCTTGGCCCTGTCGCGAGCCATCGGCAGTCGCGTCCACGCCTGCGTGGAGTCGGTGCGGAACGACAGCTCGGCGCTGTCCGACGAGAAGCCGGACAGCGACGCGCCGACGTCCACCGAGGCGCCCTTCGGCACCGACGCATCGCCGGGGACGACACGCACGGACATGACGGGGATCGCCGCCTCGGCGGTTCCCCAGGGCATGAACAGCGCGCGCGCCGTGTCGCGCAGGCCATCGGGGCCGGCCAGCACGAGCAATGTCGCGAGGACGACGGTGCCGCCGAGCACGCGCAGCGCGCGCACGGTGCGCGGCCGCTCGATGCGGCCATCGCTCTGGAGCGGACGGAGCGCGGTCACCGTGCGGGCCGTCAGCCGGTCCGCCAGCGAGCGCGAGGAGCGCAGCTCTTCGGGTGCGTGGATCTCGTGCACGGCGGAAAGCAGCGATTGCTTCAGCTCCGGCGCGTGCTCCTCGACGTAGAGCGCGAACCGTTGGTCGCTCGTGCGCCGAGCGAGCGGCAGCACGAGGAAGCGGATGAGTGTGCCGACGATGAGGCCGTACGCGATGACGCGAATCGTCAACAGCCCCGGACCGGCGGCGGGCATGAACCGGCTGATCGCGAACGCCACGACGAGTCCGATCACCGCAGCGAGGGCGACCCATGCCAGCGCTTCGAGCAGAATGCGTCCGCGCCACTGGCGTCGCAGCACGGCGAGCGAGGCGAGGAGTTGATCGGCCTGGGTCATGAGCCTTCTCCGGAAGACGGGACGGACGTAACAGGATTGGCGACGGCGCGCCAACCGCGGCTCGCCATCAGCATCTCGAGCAGGAGCAGAACCACGAGCACCCCGATCACGATACGCCACAACCCCTGCCGCCGCTCGATCTCGGCGGGAGCGGGGGGTGCCTCCGATGTCATCGTGCTCGCGTCGCCGCGCCGGATGCCGGCGAGGAGGTCGGCGTCCGTGATCGTGGCGAGGTCGGACTCGGCCGCTGGCGTGTTCACGGCGAGCTCGGCGACCGGCGTGCCGCGCGTCTGGCCGTCATGGAGTGCGTAGATACCGGCCGTGCGCAGCGGGACGCTCGTCGCGCGGCTGTCGCGCGTCGGCCGGACGATGGAGCCATCCGGCGTGGAGACGACGGGCTCGCGCGCCGCGGCGGGGAGCAGCCAGCTCTCGCCGGTCCCGCGGGCGAGTGGCGTGGCGGCGCGACCGGTCGCGTAGAGCACGAGCCGCCGCACGAACGGCACGTAGGCGGGCTGCAGCGGGAAGTCGCCCGCCCGCGCGTCGAGCGGCATCCCCAGCTCGATCACGCGGCCCGTGCCCTCGGTGCGCTCGACGATTGCCGCCGAACCGTCGTCGAACCGGGCGACGACCTCGCCGCCGTTGGCGGGGTCGAGACGCGCGTGCCGGAGAAAGCGCGGCGCGACGAGCGCGGCGGGAGTCTCGCGGAACGGCGCGAGCAGCGGATGATCGATGCGCACGTCACCGAGCGAGCCGCCGCGGTCGTCGGAGCGGTCGGCGACCGAGGAGACGGACGCGGGGAGCAGCGTCGCGCTCGACGATCGTCTTCCCAGCCGCCGGCCGGCGAGCTGCACGAGGCCGCCGCCGCGCGTCGTCCAGGCGCGCAGCGCATCGAGCGCGCGGCCGTTCGGGAGCGGTGAATCCCACAGCAGCACGAGCGCGACGTCGCGCAGCTCGTCGGCGTCGATGGCCGACGGGCGGACCCGCTGCAGCCGCACCGACGGCGCACGGCCCACGGCGAGCGCGCGCTCGATGTACAGCGTCTCGTCGCGCTCTGCGTCGTCGGGCGCCACGAGGAGCACCCGGACCTCGTCGTTCGACGTGAGGGTGAAGCGCGCCGTGTCGTCGGCCGCGAGCGAGTCGGCGTCGATGGTGACCTCGCCGCGCACGAGTCCGACCGGGATCGCCACGGGCTCGAATGCGATCTTCGTGTCGCCCGTGGCGTTCACGGTGAGCACGCGGGTGCCGCTCGGCCGGCCGTTCAGCCGGAGCATGGCGGTCATCGGCCGGCCGGGTCCCATGGACCGTGACGTCACGTGCGCCGTGACGGCGAGTCGCTCGCGGCCCGCGTTGGCGATCGGCCGCGCTTCGGTCACGGCGACGCTCGCGTTGGCGCGCGGCGTCGTCGGCGAGAGCCCGACCGTGCGCACGCGCATCGTCGAGGGGATCTCGAGGCCGGCGAGCCCCGAGAGACCGCTGCGCTGCATGTCGGTGACGAGCACGACGTCGATCGGCGCGGAGCCGGTGCGCGCGTCGGTCGCGATCTGCCGCGCCGCGCGGAGACCGGCGGCGAAGCGCGTCCCCGCCGTGCCGGTCTTCGCGTTCGCGAGCGCGGCGAGCGCCAGGTTCTTGTCCGTAGTGAGCGCCTGCGCGATCTCCGCCTCGTCGTCGAACAGCACGAGCGCCACGCGGTCGGTGGTGCCGAGACCGGCGATCGCGCGTCGTGCCTCCTCCACCGCCCGCGGCCAGACGCCGGTGTGTCCCATGCTCATCGAGCGGTCGAGCAGCACGATCACCGTGCGATCCCCCTGCGACGAGCGGATCACACCGGGCCGCGACCAGAGCGGCCGCGCGAACGCGAGCACCAGCAGCGTGATGGCGAGCGCGCGCAGCAGCAGCAGGGGCCAGTCGGTGATCCGTCGCCGCTGTGCAGTCCGGATCGGCAGCCGCTCGACGAACATCAGCGACGGGAAGCGGTGCGGCGTGTCCTTGTCGCGATGCCTGAGGTGCAGCACGATCGGCACGACGACGGCAACGAAGCCGGCAAGGAAGGCGGGGACGAGGAATCCCATCAGCGCACCCGGCTCCGCGCGAGGCGGCGGTCGAGGTACGCGTGCAGGGCGCGGTCGAGCGGCTGGTCCGTATCGACGCGCACGAAGTCGGCGCCCGACGCGACGAGCCGCTTGGCGACCGCCGCATGATGTGCCCGCGCCTGCTCCAGGTAGCGCTTGCGCAGATCGTCCGGCCGCACCGCGATGCGCGTCTTCGACTCCGAATCCTCGAACGTCGCCGCCGCGGTGAAGGGAAAGTCCCGCTCCGCCGCGTCCACGACGTGGAAGATGATGAGATCCTGGCCGCGCATGCGAAGCGCATCGGCGCACCGCCCGAGCTCCTCGGGCGACTCGTAGCAGTCGGTGACGAGCACGGTGATGCCGGCCTTCCTCGTCATGTGCGCGAGACGCTGCACCGGCGTGGCCAGCGATCCGGCCCCCGTTGCCTTCGAGCGGCCGAGCGTGTGCAGGAGGAGCTGAAGATGACGGACCGAGGGCGGTACGACGTCCACGATGTCGCCCTTGAAGGTGGCGAGGCCGACGCGGTCACCCTGCTGCTGCGACAGCCACGCGAGCGAGGCGATGAGAAATCGCCCGTAGTCGTACTTCGTGACGCCCTTGCTGCCGTAGTCCATCGACGCCGAGGAGTCGAGCGCGAAGAGCACGCTCGCGTTCGTGTCGGCCTCGAACTCCTTCATGTAGAAGCGATCGGTGCGGCCGAGCAGGCGCCAATCGATGCGGCGCAGATCGTCGCCCGGCTGGTACGCGCGGTGCTGCGCGAAATCCGTGGACGAGCCCTTGCGCATGGAGCGATGATGACCGTGCATGAAGCCGTCCACCACCGTCCTCGCCAGTAGCGCGAGATCGGAGATCCGCGCCAACATCGCGGGATCGAGGAAGGAGGCGGGGGCGGTCGGCACGTCAGAGCGCGGCGCGAGGAGTGGGCAGGGCGGCGACCAGCTTGGAGATCAGCGTCTCCGTCGTCACCTTCTCCGACTGCGCCTGAAAGTTGAGCAGGATGCGATGGCGCAGCACGGGGAGCGCGAGCGCACGCACGTCGTCGAACGTGACGTGCGTGCGCCCCTGGAGCAGCGCGCGCGCCTTGGATCCGAGGATGAGCGCCTGCGCGGCGCGCACGCTCGCGCCGTACGACACCCAATCCTTGATGAAGCTGGGCGCGCCCACTTCCGAGGGACGGCTCAGGCGCACGAGTCGGACGGCGAACCGCGTCACCTCGTCGGCGACGGGTACGCGCCGCACCACGCGCTGGAAGGCGAGGATCTCCTCGCGCGTGACGACCGACTTCACCTCGTCCACCGGGATCGTAGTCGTCGAGCGCACGACGTCGACCTCTTCGTCCTCGGGCAGATAGCCGAGCACGATCTCGAACATGAAGCGGTCGAGCTGCGCCTCGGGAAGCGGATAGGTGCCCTCGAGCTCGATCGGGTTCTGCGTCGCGAACACGAAGAAGGGAGGCTCGAGATCGTACGTCCGCCCCTGCACGGTGACGCGCCGCTCCTGCATCGCCTCGAGCAGGGCGGCCTGCGTCTTCGGCGGCGTGCGGTTGATCTCGTCGGCGAGCAGCACGTTGGCGAACACTGGCCCGGGCATGAAGATCAGCCGCCGGCGTCCGGTCTCCGGATCGTCCTGGATGACGTCCGTTCCCGTGACGTCGGACGGCATCAGGTCCGGAGTGAACTGGATGCGCGAGAAGCTGAGCGCGAGCGCTCTCGACATGGTCGAGATGAGCAGCGTCTTGGCGAGGCCGGGCACGCCGACCAGCAGGCAGTTGCCGCCGGCAAAGAGCGCGATCAGCGCCTGCTCGACGATGTCGTCGTTGCCGACGATCACCTTGCGGATCTCCGTCCTGATGCGGCCGCCCGCCTCGGTGAGGCGGTCGGCCAGCTCGGCGTCGTCGAGTCGGTCCAGGTCGGCGGGGGTAGCGGTTGCGGTCAAGCGCTCCTCGTGGTCAGCGGGTGAGTGCGTACACCATGTAATTGATGCCGAGCTTGTAGGCGTCGTTCGACATGTTCACCGGGAAGAACTGCTCGTCGGAGAACTCCCAGTACTCGGAGATGTCGTTGTTGTAGTTGATCATGGCGAGCAGCCGTCCGTTCCGGTCGTTGTTCTCGTAGATCCCCCAGAACTCCGACGGCATCCCGTAATACGGATGGTTGTAGTTCAGCGTCGTGATGTGATAGAACGCGTCGAACACCTTGTCGTCCGTGTTCATCCGCATCGGCTGCAGATCGGGGAAGACGCGCCGCATCTGCGCCTGGAAGTTCACCCAGTGGTTGCCGGCGAAGTCGTCGAAGATGATGAAGCCGCCCTTGAGCAGATAGTTGCGCAGGCCGAGTACTTCGGCCTCCGACGGACGCCAGAATCCCGGCTCGCACAGATAGGCGATGGGGTACCTGGTGAGCTCCGGGTCGTCGAGGGTGAGAATCGTGCTCTCCGCCGTGCGCGAGCGGATGTCGGTGATCTCGCCGAGGATCTTCGTGAAGTGGCGCTCGCCACGCGGATAGTCGTGCGCCCACTTGATGTCGGGCCGGTAGCCGAAGCCGTCACTCCCCTGATCGTAGCGGATGCGCACGAAGGTGAATCGCCCATCGTACGCCGGATTGGGCGGGACCTCCTCGGACGCTCTGCCGAACCGGTCCTGTGCCCAGCCGACGAGCGGCGCCGCGAGGCTCGCGGCTGCAATGACCGCGAGCACGGCCACGACCGTGCGGGGCCGCTTCTTCACGGTGTGCTCCGCGGCTGCGCGGCGCGCAGCTCGAGCAGAAGGGCCTGTCCCTTCTCGAACGACGGCGCCTGCTCCAGTACCGAGAGCACCTCCCGGCGCGCCGCAGCGACGTCGCCCGAGGTCGCGAGCGCTCGCGCCAGCTGGTAGCGCGCGTCGATCGGATCGGGCGGACCCAGTGCGAGGATCGCGCGCCGCTCGCGCAGCGCCGTGCGATGATCACCCGCGCGGCTCGCCAGCTCGGCAAGCTTCACGTGCAGCTCGACGTCGTAGGGGGAGATCCACAGCAGGCGCTCCAGCGGCGCGCGCGTGCCGACGGTGTCGCCGATCTTCTCGCGAAGCTGGACCTCCATCATGTTCGCTTCCCACGCCGTCTCACTGCGCTTCGTGACGTTCGTGACCTGCGCGACCGCCTCGCGATAGTCACCGCGATCGGCCGCGAGCCCCGCGAGGTACTGCGCCGGCGAGCTCGGCCCCGCGTAGTCCGGAAAGAGCGCCTGCGCGCGCTCGAGCGCGATGCGCGCCGAGTCGGCCTGCTTGCGCGCCATGTACTCGGCGCCGCGCCGCATTGCCGTGACGAACTCGCCGCCGAGCGCCTTGCCGCTGTCCGATGCCGTGATGGACCGCAGGGGTGACGCGAAGCGAGCGCGTACCGACGCGTCGAACTTGGCGTCGAGCTGCGCGGGCGTGAGCTTGAGCACCCGCGCGAACACGTCGGGGGTCGTCAGCCCATCGCGGTACGCGTGCAGCATGTCGACGATCGCCTGCTGACCGAACTCCTTCTCGATCATCTCGCAGACGAGCGATGCGGTGTAGTAGCTGAGCTGCACTTCACCGGAGTACCGCGGGCGCACGAAGCCGTCGTTGAGCTGGCTCAACGACCGCAGTCGCCCCGACCCGTAGGCCGCAATGAACTCCGCCGTGGCGCCCGCCCCCCAGCCCGCCCGCGCGCGCCGCTCCTCGAGCACCGACAGCCCTTCCGAGAACCATCGCGGCACGCGGTGGCCGCTCGCGCCGAGCGTGAACGCGTGCGCGAGCTCGTGCCACGCCGTCGAGCCCCAGTTGAACTCTCCCCGCTTCCGCGCCGACGGCGCGTCCATCGCGAGCAGATTGCCGAAGCTCACGCCGAGCGCGCCGATGCCGGCAATCCCCATCGTCCGCACGGAGAAGTCGGCATGATGCGGATAGAGCTCGAGCCGCACCTGTCCCTGCGGTTTGAAGCGGTAGCGCGCTGCCAGCGAGTCGTACGCCTCGTCGAGCAGCGGAATCAGATAAGTCGCCAGCAGCTCC
>DATEOG010000365.1:0-3130 GCA_035274345.1 Gemmatimonadaceae bacterium | reverse complement strand
GACGGCGTGGCGCTCGAAGCCGAGGGGTGCGCCGCGATCATCGTCGAGGCGGTGCCGGCGGCCATCGCATCGCTGCTCACCGCACGCGTATCGATTCCCGTGATCGGCATCGGTGCCGGCCCCGGCACGAGCGGACAAGTCCTCGTCTTCCACGACCTGCTCGGTCTCGGCGAGGGGCACGTCGCCAAATTCGTCGAGCGCTATGCCGAGGGACGCGCCATGCTGGAAGAGGCCGCGCGCCGCTGGGCCGACGACGTGCGTGCCGGCCGCTACCCGCGCGAGGAGCACACCTACGCGATCGCGCCCGAGGCGCTGGCGGAAGTCACCAGCCGGCTCGGGCGCGATTAGCGAAGCTCGGAACGTCAGCCGTTCGCCGACTTCCTCCGCCGGGCGGCGCGACCCTTCTTCGCCGCCTTTCCTTGCTCGATCGGCACGACGTCGGAGGCTTCCGCGGCGATCATCGGCTCCTCGCTCGGCACGTTGAGCTGACGCGGCTGCTTGTAGCTGAACCGCTTCCCCTCGTAGTTGCGGAAGATCACCTCGTCGTCGTTGATCTCCTCCACGTACTCGGGGAGCAGCGGCACCTTCCCGCCGCCGCCGGGAGAGTCGATCACGAACTGCGGCACGGCGAGCCCCGAGGTCCAGCCGCGGAGCGCCCTGATGATCTCCAGCCCCTTCTGGACCGTCGTGCGGAAGTGCTCGCCGCCCGCGACCTGGTCGGCCATATAGATGTAGTACGGACGCACTCGCGCCTTCAGCAGCTCGTGCATCAGCTTCATCATGACCTTGGGGTCGTCGTTCACCCCCTTGAGCAGCACCGTCTGGCAGCCCAGCGAGACACCGGCGCGACTCAGCCGGTCCAGCGCGGCGACGGCGGCCGGCGTCAGCTCGCTGGGGTGGTTGAAGTGCGTGTTCATGAAGATGGGATGGTACTTCTGCACCATCTCGCAGAACTCGGGGGTGATCCGCTCGGGGAGGTGCGACGTGATGCGGCTGCCGAGCCGGATGATCTCGACGTGCGGGATCGCCCGCAGCCGCTGGAAGATGTACTCCAGCCGGCGGTCGGAGAGCATCATCGGGTCGCCGCCCGACAGGATGATGTCGCGAACCTCGGGGTGCGCGGCGATGTACTCGAACGCCGACTCGTACTGGTTGAGCGGGATCTTCTCGGGGTCGCCGACCTTTCGCCGCCGCGTGCAGAAGCGGCAGTAGCTGGCGCAGACCGGGCTGACGAGGAAGAGGACGCGGTCGGGATACCGGTGGGTGATGTTCGGCACCGGCGAGTCGCCGTCCTCGTCGAGCGAGTCGATCACGCCGTCGACGATCTCCAGCTCCTGGACGCTCGGGATGAACTGGTTCCAGTTCGCGTCCCCGACATCGGTGATCTGCGAGAGCGACTCGCGCGTGATCCGCATCTGGAAGTTGTCGAACGCCGGCTTGAGGGCCTCGACGTCGATCTCCCGTTCTGCGGCATCCGCGCCGAACCGCTCGGTCACGTACGACTTGAGCTCATCGAGCGTGCTGATGCTCTCGTCCCGCAGGATCTTCTGCCAGTCGCTCATCGCGTCGCTGCTCCGCGCTCTCGTGTGGTGAGGCGTGTGGTCAACATGATCCGGTCGTCGGCCGGGGCGTAGAAGTCTCTGATGCGGGCGGCTTCGGTGTAGCCGCACCGGGCGTAGAATGCTCGGGTGTTCGAATAGTCGGGACGAGAGGAGGTCTCCACGAGCAACATTCTCGCGCCCCGGTCGCGCAGTCCGCGCTCCACTTCCCGTACGAGCGTGGTGCCGATTCCCTTGCCTTGCGCCGCGGGATCCACCGCGAGCCAGTACAGATCGAACGTCCCTTCCGTTGCTGGCGTCGGACCGGCGCAGGCGTAGCCGAGCAGTCGCTCGCCGTCGAACGCGCCGGTGAATTCGTAGTCGGGCACGTGCGCATCATCCGCGCCCGTGGCGCGTTGATCACGCATGCTCGCGTCGAAGAGTTGCAGTGCGACGTCGATCTCGTCGCGTGAGAAGACGGCGGTGGAGACGAGAAGCTCGGCGACGCGGTCGCGATCAGAGGGGCGCAGACTGCCGAGCCGGAGGCTCACGCTACGCCTCACCCGCGGGGAACAGGTCCGGCTCCGGGTTCTCGGACGCTATCCCGGAGAGTCGCACCGCGTGCGTCCATCGATCCTGGGCCGACGGCACTTCACGCGCGCGGTGCAATCCGATCTCGCACACCTGGCGGACCAGCGCGCCGTAGTCGATGCCCGCCACGCCCGCCATTCGCGCGAGGCCCGCCGTCGGGGCGAAGTCGGGATTCGCATTGACCTCGAGGATCCACGGGCGGCCGCGCTCGTCGATGCGGAGGTCCACTCGACCGTAGCCCGCTCCGTCGACGATCCGCCACGCCGTGACGGCGATCTTGCGGAGTTGCGACGCGATCGACGCCGGCAGCCGCGCCGGGCAGCGCGGCGCCGAGCCGATGTCCTCGTCGGAGCCGTCCTGCCACTTGGAGCGGTACGTCACGATGCGCCACATTCCCTTCGGCATCCGCCCGAAGTCGATCTCGGCGATCGGGAGCACTGCGTCTCCCACGATCCCGACGTTGACCTCGCGTCCCTGGACGTATTTCTGCACGATGACCTCGTCCCACCGCTCGAGCATCGCGCTCACGCGGTCCGCGAGCTCGCGGGACGTCCGCACGACCGACCGCTGCTCGACGCCGATCGACGCGTCCTCGGCCGCGGGCTTGCAGATGGCCGGGAACCCGACCGACGGGATCGCGGAGCCGCGCCGCACCACGGCGAACTTCGGGATCGGCAGCCCCGACCGCTCGAGCGCCGCGTTCACGACGTGCTTCCGCAGGCACAGCGCCGTCGTCCAGCTCGAGCTCCCGCTGTAGGGCAGACCGAGCAGCTCGATCACGGAGATGACCGAGGGCTCGAGCGCCGCGACGCCGTCGATCGACTCGCAGAGGTTGAACACGAAGTCGGCGCGCGCGCGGCGCAGCCGGTCGATCCACCGGGCGTCTGGGTGCACGGGGATCTGGACGACGGAGTTCCCCTCGGCGGTGAGCGAGCCGCCGACGGCGTTGACGGTGGTCAGGATCTCCTGATCGGGAAACTCCGCGAACGCGCTCGCGCCGT
>DATEOG010000364.1:0-6897 GCA_035274345.1 Gemmatimonadaceae bacterium | reverse complement strand
TCCTTCACCACCTCGTGCTGGCCGTAGACCGTGATGGCGCGTCCGCCGGTGAGCTCGCGCAGCGGGATGTGGTGACGCACTCCCTCGAACTGCAAGTAGAGTCCTTCGTGCACCAGCCCTTCGCGGTCCATCCGGTCACCGACGCCCGCCGCCCTCAGCAGATCGACCGTCGTCTGCTCGAGCACGCCGGCGCGCAGCCGGCGCTCCACGTACGACCGGTCTCGCCGCTCGATCACGATCGACTGCACCCCCTGACACGCCAGCAGCCGCGCGAGGATCAGCCCCGCGGGGCCGGCCCCGACGATAGCGACCTGGGTCCGCTGCCCGTGGATCACGTGGTCACGCTATGTGCAGATCCCTCGCTGCGCTCGGGATGACACCGTTGGTCATCCCGAGCGAGCGGAGCGAGTCGAGGGATCCGCACTTCGATGTCATCCCGAGCGAGCGCAGCGTGTCGAGGGATCCGCACTTCGATGTCATCCCGAGCGAGCGGAGCGAGTCGAGGGATCCGCACTCCTGGGGCACGACGCCCCATACGTCTTCACGCCTCACCCCAGACGGCATTCGCAACATCGGCGACGAGCCGCAGCTTCGCCGCCTGATCGCTTTCGGTGAGCGCGTTGCCTGCTTCGGTGGACGCGAAGCCGCACTGCGGACTGAGCGCGAGCCGCTCCAGCGGTACGAATCGCGATGCCTCCTCGATGCGACGCTTGATCGTGTCCGCCGCCTCGAGCGCGGGCTTCTTCGTCGTCACGAGCCCGAGGACGACGGTTCGGTCCTCGGGCACGTGGCTCAGCGGCTCGAAGCCGCCCGAGCGCGCGTCGTCGTACTCTAGGAGGAAGCGATCGAACCGTGTGCGCTCGAACACCTGGGCCACCGGCTCGTAGCCGCCGCTCGCGTAGAACATGCTCTGGTTGTTGCCGCGGCAGAGATGGATGCCGAAGGTGACCTCGGGATGGTCGCCGATCACGGCGTTGTCGAGCTCGATGCACCGGTCGAGCAGCTTATCCGGATCGCTGCCGCGTGCGCGATAGCCCTCGCGGATCGTCGGGTCGATCAATCCGGCGTACTGCGGCGCGTCCAGCTGGATGTACGTACAGCCGAGCCGGACCAGCTCGTCCACCTCCGTGCGCAGGATGTCGACGACATCGGCCAGGTACGCGTCGATCGTCGGATACGCGCTCCGGGACTTGTCGGGATCGTAATAGGCGGCCGCCTGCTGCGCGTTGATGAGCGTCACCTTGAGCACGCGCTCGGTGCGGCCGCGGGCGTACGCGAACTCCTCGGTGCACATCGGGCGCACCCGCCGGAGTCTGGAGACGACGACTGGCCGTTTGTGCACGACTTCGTGTCCCTGCTCGTCGTGGAAGGGGATCGCCCAGCCACCCTCGCGATCCAGCCCCTCCACCGCGTCGACGAAGTGCCCGTAGAACGCGTACCGGCGCATCTCGCCATCGGTGACGACGTCGAGTCCGGAGATGGTCTGGAGCGCCAGCGCCTCGTCGACGGCGCGATCCTCGATGCGCTTGAACTCGGCCGGCCCCATCGCGCCCTCGGTGCGCTGCGTGCGGGCCGACTTGAGGTACGCCGGCCGGAGGAGGCTGCCGACGACGTCGGACCGGTATGTCGTGCGTGGCGGTGATACGGTGGTCACGGGGTTGGTCTCCTGTTGTGGTCCCTGTCATCCCGAGCGAGCGCAGCGAGTCCCCTGTCATCCCGAGCGAGCGCAGCGAGTCGAGGGATCTGCACTTCGGCACCTAGTGGTACAGATCCCTCGACTGCGCTCGGGATGACAATGAGTGCAGAGCCCTCGACTGCGCCCGGGGTGACAATGAGTGCAGAGCCCTCGACTGCGCTCGCGCTGCATCAGCGCACGCGGTAGAAGCGGATGATCGCGGCATCGGGGCGGCGCTCGGCAACACCGACGAACACCGACTTGTTGAGCCATTCATACTTGCTTCCGATCGGCGCTTCGAATTCCGCGGTGGTGCGGAAGTAGTACTCGGACGGATCCACCTGCTCGCCGCGGCCGAGTCGGTCGATCACCGCCTTGGGACCGTGACGGATTCCACGGTTCGTCACCATGATCAGCACGCTGTCCGCGGTCTGGAGCGTATAGCGTGCCTCCACGACGAGCACACCGTCGGGGCGCACGAACTGCCAGTCCGCGCCGCCAGGGATCACGCGTCCGCGGATGCGGGGGCCCTCGAAGGTGCCGCCGGTGATCGGCACGATGCGCCGCAGGCCGTGCGAGCTCCGCCCGACGACCATCGGTGTCTGCACGGTGACGCGCGCCTCGAAGGCGAACTCGGTCTCGGCGCCCGGGGCCTGTGCGGTCAGGTTGCGTGCGCACACTGACGCGAGCAGGAGCAGCGACAACGGCAGGTGCAGATCCCTCGACTTCGCTCGGGATGACAATTGGTGCAGCTCCCTCGACTTCGCTCGGGATGACAATCGGTGCAGCTCCCTCGACCTCGCTCGGGATGACACCCTCCGTACGGACGGGCACAGGTTCGTCATCGCGCCGCTCCGTTCAGGCCGAAGAGCTTGATCGCATTCTCGCGCAGGATCAGCGGACGGACCTCGGGGCGAATGTCGATCTTCTCGAAGTCCGACAGCCATCGGTCCGGAGTGATCAGCGGATAGTCGGACCCGAACAGCACTTTGTGCTTGAGCAGCGTGTTCGCGTACTGGATGAGCGTCGGCGAGAAGTACTTCGGCGACCATCCCGAGAGGTCGATGTAGACCTGTGGCTTGTGGAGGCACACGGAGATCGCCTCGTCCTGCCACGGAAAGGATGGATGCGCCATGATGATCGGCATGTCGGGGAAGTCGACCGCCACGTCGTCGATCGGCATCGGATGGCCGTACTTCAGTCGCACGCCGCCGCCGCCGGGCATCCCCGTGCCGATACCGCTGTGTCCCGTGTGGAACAGCACGGGCAATCGCGCCTCGGCGAAGACTTCATACAACGGATAGGCGATCCGGTCGTTCGGAAAGAACTGCTGCAGCGGCGGGTGCAGCTTGAGTCCGCGCACCAGTCCCGCGTCGACGAGCCGGCGCGCCTCACGCACTGCTTCCGGACCGCGGTGTGGATCGAGGCTGGCGAAGGCGATCGCGACGTCCGCGTTCTCCGCGGCGAACTGCGCGACGACGTCGTTCGGTACCTGTGGTCGCCCCGACAACCGCTCGTCGACGGAGAAGACGACGCACGCCATGCGGCGCGACCGATAGTACTCGGCGATCGATGCGCGATCCCGCTTCGCCCCGCTCGCGTTGAAGTACTTGGCCGCGGCCTCGTCGGTCGCCGTGGCGTCCTCCGTGTGCTCGATGTGCACGTGCACGTCGAGCGCAACGAGCCCCGCCGCGTCGATGCGCTCTGCGTCAGTCATGGTGCTGTCCTTCGTGGGCGATGATGACCTGAGCCGGCGTCGGCATCGCGTACAGCTCCTCGACGAGCGCTGCGCGGCGGCGCAGCACGGCGCGCTGGTTAATCGATCCCTTGTCGGTCACTTCGCTCGCGTCGATCGACGGCGGCTCCTCGAGCATGAGCGCGCGCGCCACGCGCGTCGAGCTTCCCGTCGCGGCGGCGCAGACCTCGCCGAGGCATCCGGCGAGGATCGCACGGAGAACGTCGCCGTTCAGCGCATCGCACCTCGCGCGATTCGGGAAGATCATGGCTGTCACCTCGTCGCGGTCGTGCCCTGCGATCACGACGTCCTGGGCGTACGGCGCGAGTGCGGCGAGTAGCCGCGCGCGCAGGGGGCCGACGCTCACCCAGGTTCCGGTCGAGAGCTTGAAGTCCTCGTCGAGCCGGCCGTCGAACGCGAGTCCCTTCGACGGATCGGCAGGATCGACCCACACGAGGGCGTCGCCGAGGCGGTAGTAGCCCTCCTGGTCGTACGCTGCGCGCGTCCGTTCCGGATCGCGCCAGAAGCCCGGCGTGATGCTCGGGCCTCGCAGCCGCGCCTCGAGCTTCTCGCCGACGGGAGCGAGCTTGAGCTCCACGCCGGGCACCGGAAGTCCGACCATCCCGGCACGCGCGTCGTCGCTCGCGATGCACAGCGCGAACGGCGCGCTCTCGGTCGCGCCGAGTCCCGTGACCATGCGCACTCGCTCGCCACAGGCCTCGACGGCGATCTCCTGCAGCTCGTCCCAGAACCGCTGGCCGAGCCCAGCGGCGGCGTAGAAGAGGATCTCGACTCGGCGGAAGAAGCGCTCGCGCAGCTCGGCGTCGGCACGCAGGTGCGGCACGAGCATCTCGTAGCCGCGCGGCACGTTGAAGTACGCCGTGGACTCGACGTCGCGAAGGTTGCGCACCGTATCGCCGAACGCCGCCGTCGGCTTGCCTTCGTCGATGTACATCGTGCCGCCGTTGTACAGCACGATCCCGAAGTTGTGGCTCCCGCCGAAGACATGGTTCCACGGCAGCCAGTCGCAGAGCACGGGCGGCTCCTCCGCGAGGAAGACCATGACGCTGCGCAGCATCTCCTGGTTCGCGCAGAGCATGCGCTGGGTCGTGATCACGCCCTTCGGCCGTCCCGTGGAGCCGGAGGTGAAGAGCACCTTGGCGATGGTGTCCGGTCCCACCGCCGCGTGTGCCGCATCAACGGCCTTCGTCGGTGATCGCGCCTCCAACTCTCCGAACTGCGTAACCGTCATCCCGAGCGCAGTCGAGGGATCTGCACTTGCTGCGTTCGAGAGGTGCAGATCCCTCGACTCGCTTCGCTCGCTCGGGATGACAGGAGTCGTCATCCCGAGCGAAGTCGAGGGATCTGCACTCGCGGGACTCGGGATGACGGGTTCGCAGACGACGACCTCCGTGTCGTGCACGACGGCTCGAAGCGCGTTCGCGAACGCCTTGCCATCTGCCGCGAACACGAGCGATGGCCGAAGCGACTCCACGAGGTAGCGCAGCGTGCCGTACTCGCGCGCAATCAGCGAGTACGCCGGAGCGATCGGCGCGTAGGGTATGCCGACGTACATCGCTGCGAGCGCTAGGAGCGCATGCTCGATGCCGTTTCCCGAGAGGATCGCAATCGGCCGCTCCGGCGAGAGCCCGCGATCGAGCAGGCCCTGCGCGATGCGTCGCACGCGCGCCAGAGCTTCGGCGTAGGTGAGGCGTCGCCATGCTCCCTTCCCATCGCGCTCGGCAAGAAAGGTGCGGTCGGGTGCGTGCGCCGCCCAGTGCTCGAGCCGCTCGGTCAGCTTCGGCGCGTACGGGCCGAGTGCATGCGCCGAGCGCACGTACACCACGCCGTCGGCGCCGCGGTCCACGATAGCGTCGATCGAACCGAGTCGAGCGGGGCGGACGCGGGACGAATGCGTGGCCACGAAGCTCACGCCGGAATGGGAGTGGCCACGCTCTCCGCCCGCTCGGCGTCGAGCTCGCGGAAGGTGCGGCCCTCGCGCGCGAGCTGCGCGAGAAGCGGCGCCGGCGCCCACCGTGGACCGAGCTCGCGATGAAATGCCGCGATACGCTCTTGGATCGTGCGCAGCCCGACGCGATCGGCGTGAAACATCGGACCGCCCCGCCAGCCGGGAAAGCCGTAGCCGTTCACGTACACGACGTCGATGTCCGCGGCGCGCAGTGCACCGCCGTCCTCCAGAACGCGCGCTCCTTCATTGATCAACGCGTAGATCGACCGTTCCACGATCTCCTCGTCGGAGATCTCGCGACGCACGATCCCGGCGTCCGTCGCCGTGCGCGCGATCAGCTCGAGCACGTCGGCGTCGGGGATCGGCGTGCGCCCGCCGCCAACATCCGGCGAATACTTGAACCACCCCTTCCCCGTCTTCTGGCCGTAGCGTCCCATCGCGTACAGCTGGTCGGCCACGAGTGGCCGGCGGACGGCAGGATCGCGGAAGTGGCCGAGCTCCTGCCGCACCCGCCACGCGACGTCGAGCCCCGCCATGTCGTCCACGGCGAACATTCCCATTGCCATCCCCCAGCGGGTCAGCACGCGATCCACCTGCTCGGGTGTCGCGCCCTCATCGACGAGGAACTGCGTCTCGTACATGTAGGGAAACATCATCCGGTTTCCGACGAAGCCGGGCAGGTTCCGCACGACGACGCCGACCTTCCCGAGGCGCTTCGCGAGCGCGAGCGTCGTCGCGAGCACCTCGGGTGCCGTCGCGGCACCGCGCACGATCTCGAGCAGCCGCATCACGTTCGCCGGGCTGAAGAAGTGCAGTCCGACGACGCGCTCGGGACGCGAGGTCGCCGACGCGATCGCATCGATGTCGAGCGTCGACGTGTTCGTCGCGAGCACGCAGTCCGGTCTCGTCACCCGATCGAGCTCGCCGAAGATCGCCCGCTTGAGCTCCATGCTCTCGAAGACGGCCTCGATCACGAGATCGGCCTCGTCGAAGCCGGCGCCGTCGAGATGCGGATGAATGCGCGCGAGCCGCTCGGCGACGGCCTGCTCCGTCATGCGGCCGCGCTTCACCGACGCGGCGTAATTGCGCCGGACGGCGTTCATCCCCGCCTCGAGGCCTTCGGGGGTCGCATCGCGCAGCCGCACGCTGATCCCGGCGTTCGCGCACGCCATGGCGATCCCTCCGCCCATCGTGCCGGCGCCGACGATCGCGACCTGGTTCACGGGAATCGACGCCGTGTCTCGCGTAACGTTCGGGATCTTCCCCGCCGCGCGTTCGGCCAGGAAGACGTGGAGCAGTGCCTTGCACGGCTCCGAGCGCACGCTCTCGGCGGACAGCTCGCGCTCGCGCAGGCATCCGGCTTCGAACGGCAGCGTGGCGGCGGATTCGATCGCGTCGACGTACAAGAGATCCGCCGGGATGTGCGGCTTCGTCCGTCGCGCCGTCTCGCGCGCCGCCTCGAAGATCGCCGCGTTCCGTTCCGGCGTTCCGAGCCGGTCGGTTCGATCGCGCGTGCGT
>DATEOG010000363.1:0-8624 GCA_035274345.1 Gemmatimonadaceae bacterium | reverse complement strand
ACTTGTCGGCGAAATACCGCAGCTCGCCCGCGATCGCGCCCCAGCTGCCGCACACGCTCGTCTTCGAGACTCTCGCTTCCTCGCCCCACGACGTCTGCTCGTCGATCACGAGGTCGAACGGCATGTACTCGGCGAGCAGCAGCGCGAACTCGCGGCGCGTGCCCTCGTTCGCCATCGGCATGCGCGACGGCAGCGGCATGTTCAGACCGCGATAGACGCTCGCCATCCCCAGCGCCGCGTCCTCGATCGACTTCACGAGGACGCCGCGCCGCTCCGCCCACTCGGTGATCTCCTCCTCGTGGAAGAGATGGCGCGGCAGGCCGTACACCTCTCCGATGTAGCCGGCGACCTTGAACGCTTCGGCGTACACGTTGTAGGCCGTGAGATGATCGCTCCCCGGCAGGATCAGCCCATCCAGGTCGCGCTCGTCGCGCGTCATCCGGTGGAGCGACTCCACGCCGCTCATGACCGCGAGGTAGGGAACCAGATCGTCGGCTGCATTCACCAGCAGTTCCGCCCACTCGCGCTCGACGGGCATCGCTTCCACCGCGCGGCCGTAGCGCGTCAGCCGTCCCTTCTCGATGATGCCGCGCGATTCGAGGAATTGCATCGCGCGCCGGTAGGCGACGCGGTCGAGCGGAACCGGCAGCGCGAGATCGCCGGCATCGACGCCGAGGTCTGCGCACGTGATCGCGACCCGCTCCGAGTCTCCAGCGAGCTGGAACTCCGGCTCGGTGGGCTTCAGCGAGAAGAAGTCGATGTCGCGATCGCTGAGAATGAACACGCGCCCATCCGCGACGCGGCCGTGCACCCGCCCCGCCATCTGCAGGATCTCGTTGGCCCCGAGGTGCAGCTTCGTGAGCACGTTCTTGCCACGCTCGACGATCGACGTGAAGCGCACGTCGTCGATCACCACCGTATCGAGCCCCTGCACGTTGAGGGCGCTCTGTCCCGCCGCCGTCATCGCCAGGAAGAACGGCTTCCGCTCACCCCCCTCGAGGAACGGGCGCAGCACGCGAATCGGCTCCCCGCCGTGGTAGAACGCGGTGTTGATGCGCGGGGCGCGCTCCTGCACGTAGCCCGCGGCCTGCTCCACGCCCTTGCGAGTTGGCACGAACAGCGCGACGCCGCGTTTCTGCTTGTACACGCCCTGCAGGAAGCGGTCGTCGAGGAATTCCGTCGGCTCCTTGCTGACCACCTCCACCTTCGCCGCCTTCTGCGGGTCGAAGGCGTACACCTCGAGCACGTCGGCGCTGTCGAGATACGTGCGGTAGAACGTCGGATCCACCGTGGCCGACAGCCAGATGAATCGGCAGCCGACACGCTTGCCCAGCGCGAGGCACAGCTCCAGCTCCGCCGAGGTCTGGTGGATCTCGTCGACGATCAGCGTGTCCTGCGGCAGGATGTCGCCATCCTGGAACCACCGGCGCGCGATACCGGTCGTGACGATGATGATGTTCCATCCCGGCGTCTCGGGTGTCGCCTCGCGCTCGCGGTTGATCACGCCGACGCGCAGGTCCGTCGTGCCGAGCAGCTCTTCGGAAATCGGGCGGATGGCGAGCGTCTTCCCGGAGCCCGTCCCGGCCACGATGCCGAAGCCGCGACGCGAGCGCGCGAGCTCGCGCACGCGCGTGCCGTAGTGCTTCTCGAGATACGTCTCGATGTGGAGACCCACCGCGAGCTCGATCGTCTCGCATGCCGCGCGCGTCGGAGCGATCACGATCACGCGCCCCGTGGGCGGTTCCGCCCCGACGAACGCGTCGTGGTCGGGAGGGAGGTAGTGGTCTCTTACTTCGCGCATGCGGGCCGCCGAGGCGAGAAACGTGCGCGGCCCGCCGACCGGCTACGGCTTCTTCCGGTCCTCGCCGAACTTGCGGAGGAATGGCGCCGGGTCGCGCCCCTGACCCTTCTGACCGCTGTCCTTGCCGTCCTTGCTCCCCTTCCCGTCCTTGAAGTCGTCACCGAAGACCACCTTGCCGTTCGACGGGCGGTTGCGGACCGCCGTCGGACAGTCCGTCGGCGCGGGCTGCTGTCGGGCCGGCACGTCGTCGAGCCAGATCCGGCACATCCCACGGGGAGGTCGATAGTCCTTCGGCACATCTCCATCCTTCTGCTGGGCATGCGCCACACTGGCCAGGCCGGCCGAGCAGAACAGAGTGAAGAGGGCGGTGCGAAGCTTCATCAGGAATCTCCAGTGCCAGCGTACATCGCGTAGCACCGACTAACAAGGCAGATGGGGTGCCAGCAGGGCGGCAGAGGCTGCTCGACTGCCAAATCCTGACCAGAGTAACAGTTAGCACTGTCGGGCTCGCCCGGGCGGTGTCGTCCGTGAGGTCGCCGGTGTCCTAGCGTACGGACAGTCCCGTCCTCTCCCGCCGCGGGCGTGCCCGCAGTGCGCCGTAGTGTACCCTCAGTCCCCGAAGCTGATCCCTGTCGCCCTGGCCGTCATGACCACGTCGTGGCTCGGATCGACACGCTTCGTCTCCCCCAACACCTCCTCGATCGGAATCGTCACGATGTGTGGCGACTGCAGGGCCACCATCTGGCCCCACTTCTCGTCAGCGATCGCCCGCACGGCGGCACCGCCGAAGCGCGTGGCGAGCAACCGGTCGTACCCGGTCGGCATGCCCCCTCGCTGCAGGTGCCCCAGCACGAGCGAGCGGGTCTCCTTGCCCGTCAGCTGCTGGATCTCGCGTGCGATCGCTTCCGCGACGCCGCCGATGCGGCGTGCCTGGCCCGGCAGCGACTCTCCGAGCGTGTGCGAGTGCCCGCCACTCGGGAACGCCCCTTCCGCCACGACGACGATCGAGAACAGCCGCCCGACCGAATCCCGATAGCGAATCTTCTCGCACACCTTCTGGATGTCGTACGGGATCTCCGGGATGAGGATCACGTCCGCAGTGCCGGCGACGCCGGCGTGCAGCGCGATGAATCCCGCGTCGCGGCCCATCACCTCCATGACCATCACGCGGTCATGGCTCTCGGCGGTGGTGTGCAGCTTGTCGATCGCCTCCAGCGCCGTATTCACGGCGGTGTCGAAGCCGAACGTCGTCACGGTACCACTCACGTCGTTGTCGATCGTCTTCGGCACGCAGACGATGCGCATCCCCTTGTTGCAGAGACGGCGCGCGATGTCGAGCGAGCCGTCGCCGCCGATCGAGATCATCGCGTCGATGCCGAGCCGGCGCGCGTTCTCCATCAGCTCGTCCGAGCGATCCTCCTCCTGGTACGTGCCGTCCGCCTGCTTGCGCGGATAGAAGAACGGGTTGCCGCGATTCGTCGAGCGGAGGATGGTGCCTCCCATGTGCGCGATGCCGCGCACCTCGTTCTTCGTGAGCGTGATGACCTCGTCCTCGCCCATGAGGCCCGCGAATCCGCGCTTGATGCCGAGGACGTCCCAACCGCGATTGATCGCGGACAGGGCGGCCGCGCGGATGACGGCGTTGAGACCCGGGGCGTCGCCGCCGCCGGTGGAGATTGCAATGCGCATCTGTGTGGGATGATGCTCGAGTTACCTGGGGTGGGACGTGCCACGGGCCAACGCGTCCAGACGACGCATCGGCCCGGATCAGTTTCCGATGAGACTCAGACCGCCGCGCGCAACAAGCTCACGATCTCTCCCGATTCCGCATGTCGTCCGAGCTTCGACTTCTGGAAGACTGGCGAGCCGTTCCTGAACACTTCGAACCGACCACCCGATCCCGGCCGGAGCTCGACCGTTGCGTCGGGGAACTGCTGCTCGAGCTCGGCCGCCAACCTGACGGCCCGGGGCTCGTAGTTTCAAACGGTGCAATACTCGATGATGATCTGCATGACTCACGATTCGGGTCCGGTGTAGCCATGTCAATATAGTGTGATTGGTGGCCGGATGCGCGCGGGGTCACAGCGATTGGACGTTCGAGTGGCGAATGCACGGAGCCACTCCCGGCCCTCGCCGCCTGGAGGGCCAGACATCAGGGTCTCCGGCCGGCGGTGCAACTGGTGATCGGGCGGTGCGGTCGCCATCGTTCCCTGCCAGAGACGCCGCCGTCTCGCCACCATCGTCGCACACCTCCGAGGTCAGCCATGACGCGTCGTTTCACCCTGCTCACCACGTTCGCCCTCGCTGCGTTCGCCGCGAATGCGGGCGCTCAGACCGCGACGCAGGCGGGCGCCGCCACCGTCAGCGCGCCTGCTGCCCCGGAGGTGGGACAGGTCGCCCCGGACTTCACGGCCCAGTGGGCGGACGGCTCGGGAGCGCGAAGCGCTCCGGTGACGTTGGCAGCTCTCCGCGGCAAGGTCGTCGTCGTCGCCTTCTACCCGAAGGACCGCACCTCCGGCTGCACCGCCGAGCTGACGAAGTTCCGCGACGAGCACGCGAAGCTGTTCGGTGAGGACGTCGTGGTGCTCCCCCTCTCCGCGGACAGCATCGCCAGCCACGTCTCGTGGGCGTCCGAGATGAAGTTCCCGTTCGCCCTCGTGTCCGATCCCGAGCTGAAGGTGGCGGATCTCTACGGCTCGCACGCCGCCGGCCGGCCCGTCGCCAGTCGCACGGTGTTCGTCATCGGCAAGGACGGCAAGGTCGTGTGGCGCGAGATGAAGTTCAACGCGCTCAATGAAGAGGCCTACGCGTCGCTCGCGACGGCCGTCGCGAAGGCACGCTGAAACCGGATCGTTCGACCGGCGCATCGACGCCCAGCTTCGTCATGAGTCGCGGGCGGTGGCGCACTGTCACCGCCCTCGTCGCGTGCCTGGCCATCGTCGCCGTGATCTCGACGTTTCCGGTGTTCAGCCAGACGTACGACGAACCCGCCCACCTCGCGGCTGGGATGGAATGGCTGAGCCGGGGCGTGTACCACTACGAAGCGCAGCATCCACCCCTGCCGCGAGTCGCGGCCGCCATCGGGCCATACCTTGCCGGCGCTCGCAGCGTCGGCGACGCGGATTTCTACGCGGAAGGACGCGCCATCCTTGGCGAAGGCGCGCACTACCGGCGCATGCTGTTCCTCGCGCGGCTCGGGATGCTGCCCTTCTTCGCGCTGCTCCTCGCGGTGTGCGCAGTGTGGGGCGCGCGCATGGCCGGCCCGCCGGGCGCCGCCCTGGCTACACTCTTCGCGGCGACCAACCCGAGCCTGCTCGCTCACGCGGGCATCGCGGGCACCGACATGGCGCCTGCCGCGTGCGTCGCGGCGGCGATGCTCGCCTGGATGCGCTGGCGTGAATCTCCATCGGTTCGCCGCGCGCTCCTGTTCGGCGCCGCAATGGGACTGGCGACCGTGGCGAAGTTCTCCGCGCTCGTGTTTCTCGCGCCGATGCTGATGCTCGGGGAGGCGCTGCGTTTCTTCCTGCCGCGCCAGACCCCGGGCATCACCGACCGACCTGCTGTCCCATGGCGCCATGTGTTGATCGGCGTGGCGGCGGCGGCGCTCGTCGTGTGGGGATTCTATCGCTTCGATGTCGGGACCATTTGGCACCACCGCATTCCCGTCCCCGCCCCCGAGCTCTTTCGCGGCGTCAAGCCGTTTCTCAAGCACGCGACCGAAGGTCACCCCGCGTTCCTGCTCGGTGAACGCTCGGACCGCGGATGGTGGTACTACTATCTCGTCGCCGTAGCGGTGAAGTCGCCCCTGCCCCTGCTCGCGCTGGCGGTGGTCGGCGCCGTGGCCAGTGTGCGCGCGGCGCGCAATGACGAGCGGTGGACGGCTCTCATCCCACTCGTCGGCGTCGTCTCGGTGCTCGCCGTCGCCATGAAAAGCCACGTCGATCTGGGCATTCGTCTGATCCTGTCGATCTATCCCTTCCTCGCCCTGCTCGCCGCACGCGGCACGCTGTTCGCCTGGCACCGCGCGGGAACGCGCGCGTCGGTTACCGTGCGCCGGCTCGCCGTCGCGCTGCTCCTCGTCGTGACGATCGCGATCCCGATGCAGGCCTGGCCCGAGTATCTGGCCTACTTCAATGCCGTCGCTGGTGCGAGACCCGAGCGAGTTCTGGTCGACAGCAATCTCGATTGGGGACAGGATCTGTATCGGCTCGCCGATACGGTGCGCGCGCGACGCATCGACTCGGTCCGCGTGCACTACTTCGGATCGGCCAACCTGCGAGCCGTCGGCCTGCCGAATGCCCGCCACCTGGCGCGCAACGAGCGGACGACCGGATGGATCGCCGCGAGCGAGACCTTTCTCGCCGGCATCTGGTCGGACACGGCGCTCGCCTGGCTCGCGCGACGCCCCCCGGTAGCGCACATCGGACGCTCGATGCGGCTCTACTACATGCCGCCGAACGCGCAGTAAGGCCCTGTGGCGTCTCCGCGAGCGACTGTGCTCGGCAAGAGCATTTCACGCGGAGCGCGCGGAGACGCGGAGGGTCAGGCGAGCCACTGACCGCTGGCGCGCTGCTCCTCTCCATGCACACCCCCAAGCATTCTTTGGTTTCGGCGCTACCGATCTCTGCCCGAGAGCAGTTCTCCGCGTCTCCGCGCCTCCGCGTGAAATGCAGTTCGACCCTTGCGCGTCGTCCGCCGAACCCACCAACCCACGTCCTACCTGGGTACGCCCGCCATCCCGGCGAGCCTCGTGAGCAAGGTGTCCTGTTTCGCCACGACGAGGCGCAGCGAGTCGAGCTGAATCTGGATGTCCGAGGTCTGTTGGCGCGACGCGTTCAACTCGTCGGCCATCTGACGGAGCTGCTCGATGAGATACGCGTCCTGCTGCGGGCTTCGGCAGCTCGCGGGTAGCGCGAGCGCCAGCGTTAGGCAGCCGCGGCGAAGGAGGGCGCTGCTGCGAGAGGTCATGGGCATGCGCCAAGATGCCTCCCCTCGATGGTCCGATCAACCGCGGGGCTTCGCGCCGATCCGCGAGATGGCGATGACGCGACGATCGCGGACCGCGTGCAGCCTCCGTGCATGCGAGCTCCCGCCCCCAGCCGCAGCGGCCTCACGCTCGTCGAGCTTTGTCTCGTGCTGACGATCGTTGGGCTCGTGACCACGATGGCCGTACGTCAGTTCGGCCTCTACCTCGATCGCGCCGCGGCACGCGCGGCGATCGTCGAAGCAGCGGCCGTCGTCGCCCGCGCACGCGACGAGGCGGTGGCGCAGCGCGCCTACATGAGTGTCCACTTCGACACGAGCGCGGACGCGCTCGAGCTGCGCACGGCAGGGGCAGTCGTCTCGCGGGCGGCCCTCGGACACGCACACGGCGTCACGCTCTCGGCGAACCGTGACTCGCTCGCCTTCGATCTGCGTGGTCTCGGCTACGGAGCGGCCAACCTCACGCTCGTCGCGCGCCGGGGACGCGCCGCCGATTCGCTCGTCGTCTCGCGACTCGGCCGCCTGCGGTGGTGACTCAGTCCGCGGCGACCGTTCCGAAGTCGTAGCCCGGAACGGAGATGCGCGGGATCGGCTGGCCGATCACCCGCTCGATCGTGCGGACCATCGCGATCTCGTCGGGCGCCATGAACGTGTAGGCGTCTCCTTCCTTCGCGGCGCGCCCCGTCCGCCCGATGCGGTGCACGTAGTCCTCGGCCTGCTGCGGCACGTCGTAGTTGATCACGTGCGTGATCCCCGAGATGTCCAATCCGCGCTGCGCGATGTCGGTCGCCACCAGCACGTTGATCTTGCCATCCTTGAAATCCTGGAGCGCGCGCATCCGCTGCGCCTGGGTCTTGTCGGCGTGCATGGCCGTCGCGCGAACTCCCGCCTTCTCGAGATCGCGCACGACGCGATCCGCGCCGTGCTTGGTCCGCGTGAAGATCAGCACCGACTCGTGATCCTTGTCGCCCGTGAGGAGCTCGACGAGCAGCGCGTTCTTCTTCTCGCGCGGCACGGGATAGACGGCGTGCGTCACGGTGCTCGCGGCCGCCGAACGTACGCCGACTTGCACCACGACGGGCTTCCGCAGGTACTTGCGCGCCAGCGCCTCGACCTCGGGCGGCATCGTCGCGCTGAACAGCAGCGTCTGGCGGTACTTCGGCAGCTCGGCCACGATGCGGTTGATCTGCGGCGCGAAACCCATGTCGAGCATGCGGTCCGCCTCGTCCAGCACGAGCACCTCGAGATCGTCGAACACCACGTTCTGTCGCTCGACGTGATCGATCAGCCGGCCCGGCGTGGCGACGACGACGTCCACGCCGTCGCGCAGCTTCTTCTCCTGCGGATCGAGTGGCACTCCGCCGAACACCGCCACCACGGCGATCGGGGCGTGCTTGGCGTACTTGCGGAAGCTCTCGTCCACCTGAACGCACAGCTCGCGCGTTGGCGTGAGGATGAGCGCGCGTGTACGGCGCGGGCCGCCGACCAGTCGGTCGATGATGGGCAGCGTGAATGCCGCGGTCTTCCCCGTGCCGGTCTGCGCCAATCCGATGAGATCACGCCCGCGCCGCGCGAGCGGGATCGCGTCGCGCTGGATCGGCGTCGGAGTGGTATATCCCGCGTCCGCGATCGCCGCGAGGACGCTCTCGTGGAGGCCGAGGGCCTCGAAACCGACGGTCTCGTCGGTGGCGACGGCCTGTGGTGCCGGCGCGTCGTGCTGCTTCGACTTGGGCATGCGTGGAGCGAAAGGTATCCGCGGCCTCAGCCGTCGTCTACCGGACGGCGTGCCGTCGGCAGTGCGCGCGGCGCAGCCTTGGCCGTCATGTACCTCGTCAGGCCT
>DATEOG010000362.1:0-6048 GCA_035274345.1 Gemmatimonadaceae bacterium | reverse complement strand
CCTCGATCGCCGCAACCGCGCCCTGCTCGCGCAGCGTCGTGAGATTCTCCGTCACGATTTGGACGAAGCCTGGGATGCTGGAGAGATCGGTGCCCCACAGCTCCGTGTCCGCGCTGACGACGCGAACCAGCGTCTCGAGCGCGTCGGGATCGTCTCCCACGTCGCGCCAGCGCGCCTGGATCGACTCACCGGCGCCGTCCGCAGGCACGGACTCTCCTGCACGACCGCGCGCGTCCTGAAGCGTGCCCTGTTGGAACGCGAGGAATCCCGCGAATCCGAGCGCGAGAGCACGGGGAACGCTCGCGGTGGAACGCACGTGATCGAGGATGCTCGGTACGACACGCACACGGAACTTGGTCGTTCCCTGCAGCGTGATGTCCCAGAGCTGGTGCTGGAGATACGGGTTGGCGAACCGCGTGAGCACTTCGCGCGCGAATCCTTCGGCGCCCGGCACATCGAGACTCGGCACGATCTCGTCGAGCAGAACGGACCGGAGGAACGTTCCGAGAGCCGGGTGCTCCACCGCCTCGCGCACGGTCCGGCAGCCAGCGAGTATCGCCAGGGAGACGAAGCTCGTGTGCGCGCCGTTCAGCAGTCTGACCTTGCGGAGGCGGTAGGGCGTGATGCTCCCGGTGACAATGATTCCCTCGTCGGCGTCCGCGAAGCGAAGCCGTTCACGCAGTGCCTCATCACCTTCGATCGCCAGGAGCCGGTATGGCTCGGCGATCGTGATCATGCCGTCCGAGTAGGGAAGCAGCTCGCGCAGCTCCGACGCGTACTGCTCGCTCGGCCCTCCCGGCACGATCCGGTCGACGAGCGTGTTGCAGAAGCGAACCGCGTCGAGCCAGCCGAGGAACTCGGGTTCGGTCTTCCACCGCCGCGCGAGCGTCAGCACGATGTCCCGCAGCTTGACGCCGTTGTCCTCGATCAGCTCCGTCGGGATCACGATAGGCGCGCGAGCGGTATCGTAGCGGCACCAGCGCGCTCGATGCAGAAGGAATGCGGCCAGCTTCGCGGGAAACGAGCGAGGCGCTGATGCGCCGGGTACCTGCTCGGCGTCGGACTCGTCGAGGACGATGCCGACTTCGGTGGTGTTCGAGAAGATCAGCTCGAGCTCGGGGTTCTCGGCACAGCGCAGGACGTCGGACCACTGCGTGGACGCCGCCAGCGCGCGGCTCACGGATGAGACCACGTGGAAGTCGCGTCGCGCCGCACCGTCGACCAGCCCCTGCACGACGAGCGTGAACAGTCCGTCCTGATCGTTGATCGCGCGGTCTCGTCCGCTGCCAGTGGATCCGATCATGACGACGCGACCGCCGAAGAGTCCCTGGCGATTCGCATCGTCGAGCAGCGCGTCGATCAGACCGCGCAACAGCGCGCCCGTTCCGAATTGCACCGCGCGCTCCGGAAGTGCGAGCTGAGACGCGCTGGGCAGCACGAGATGTTCGCGCGGCGTCAGGGTCGGGACGAGCGCGTGGGATAGCGTCGGGAGTGCGGTCATCTAGAGGGTCACTCCTTCCTTCCAGATCGCGATCTCTCGCACGTCGTTCCGTTCGTTGTTGGTATGGGTGCGGCCGCTGGCGACATCGAGCACGAATGACAGCAGCCGATCGGCCGTGTCGTCCATCGCCGCCGGATCGTCGAGCAGCGTCCCCGCGTCGAAGTCGATCCAGTGCGGCTTCTTTCGCGCGATCTCCGAGTTCGACGACACCTTGATCGTCGGCGCCGGGAATCCGAGCGGCGTACCCCGCCCCGTCGTGAAGCAGAGGACCGTCGCGCCGCTCGCGACCATCGCCGTGGACGACACGCCGTCGTTGCCCGGTGCTTCGAGCAGCGCGAGACCGGGCGTCCGCACCGGCTGGCCGTAGCGCAGGACCGAGGTGACCGTCGACGATCCTCCCTTCTGGATGGCGCCGAGCGACTTCTCCTCGAGGGTAGTCAACCCTCCCGCCTTGTTGCCCGGCGACGGATTCTCGTACACCGGTTGTCCGTGCCGCAGGAAGTACTCCTTGAACGAGTTCACCATCGCGACGACGTCGCGATAGACGGCCTCGGAGGCGGCGCGATTCATCAACACGCGCTCGGCGCCGAACATCTCCGGGACCTCGGTGAGCAGCACCGTCCCGCCGGCTGCAGTGAGCCGGTCCGCGACGCGGCCCACGAGCGGATTTGCCGTGATGCCGCTGAAGCCGTCGGAGCCGCCGCATTTGTTGCCGAGTACCAGTGACGAGACGGGCACCGTCTCCCGACGATCGTCACGCATGCGCTCCACCAGCTCGTCGAGCGCGGCGACACCCGACTGCACTTCGTCGAAGACGTCCTGCGTGTTGAAGAACCTGATGCGGCTCCGATCCACGTCGCCCGCTTCAGCGAGCAACGCATCGAGCTGGTTGTTCTCGCATCCGAGCCCCAGTACCAGCACGCCGCCCGCATTCGGGTGGCGCATCAATCCCGCCAGCACCTGACGCGTGTGCCCGAGATCGTCGCCCAGCTGACTGCAACCGTACGGATGCGCGAACGCGCGCACGCCGTCGATCACGCTCGCGAACCGCTCGTTCGCCGAACGCGCGATTTTCTCCGCGGCCCAGTTGACGCAGCCCACGGTGTTGATCACCCAGACCTCATTCCGCGTTCCCACTCGGCCGTCGGTCCGCTTGTAGCCCTCCCACGTGCGAGAGGGCGAGGCCGGGCGCTCGGGACGCGCTACCGGCTCGTAGCGGTACTCGAGCGTACCCTCGAGCTGCGTTCGGAGATTGTGAGAATGAATCCATCCGCCGGCTGCTACTGGCGCCGTCGTTCGACCGATCGCCCAGCCGTACTTGTGCACGATCTCGCCTTCGCCCAGCGCGCGGAGCGCGATCTTGTGTCCCGCGGGCACCGCTTCGCGCGCGGTGACGCTGACGTCGCCGATCGTGATGACGTCGCCCGGCTCGAGCGCATCGACGGCGACAGCGACGTCATCCGACGAGCTGACGCGCACCGCGCGTGCGAGGCGGGGCGATGTGGACGTCACGCCGAGGCACCCGCCAGCGCCGCGGGCCGCGTCGGCGCGCCAGTGTCCGTCGTCTTGCCGAAGTTGTACGTGTCGCGCGCGAGCTCGTAGGCGAGGGCACGTCCCATCGCGTGCGCTTCATCCATCTCCACGAGATGCCGCGCCACGAGTCCGCCGAGCCAGTTGGCATCGACACGTCGCGAGAGATCGTGCCGTGCGGGGATGGAGCAGAACGCGCGCGTGTCGTCGTTGAAGCCTGCGGTGTTGTAGATCCCGGCCGTCTCGGTCGTGAGCTGACGATAGCGCGTCATCCCTTCGATCGAGTCGTGGAACCACCACGCCGGCCCGAGGCGGACGGCAGGATAGTGTCCGGCGAGTGGCGCGAGCTCTCGCGAGTAGGTCGACTCGTCGAGCGTGAAGAGCACGATGCGGAATCGCGGATCACTGCCATACGAATCCAGCATGCCGCGCAGATTGCGCGTGTACTCGGTGCGGAGCGGGATGTCGGCGCCCTTGTCCGCCCCGAAGGTGCGGAACACGACCGAGTTGTGGTCGCGCAGCGAGCCAGGGTGCAGCTGCATCACGAGACCGTCTTCGACGGACATCGCGGCCATCTCCATCAGCATGTGCGCTTCGAAGCGCTTCTGATCCGCCGGCACCGCCTGGCCCCGAAGCGCCTTCGCGAACAGCGCTTCCACGTCCTCGGCCGGCAGCCGTTCGGTCATCGGCTCTTCGACGGCGTGATCGGTAGCGGTCGCGCCGAGTGCCCGGAACGCGGCGCGGCGCGCGACCAGCGCCTCGCGGAACGCGCCATAGCCGGTGACGGGGTGGCGGATCACTCGTTCGAGCGCCGCGAGGTCGTCGCGCCAGGTCGGGAGCGCGATCCGGAAGAGCGCATCGGGCCGGAACGTCGGCACGACCCGTCCGCTCCACCCCGATTCGCGGATCGTCGTGTGATGGCGAAGCTCGTCGGTCGCGGCGTCGGTCGTCGCCAGCACTTCGATGTTGAAGCTGTCGAACAGTGCACGTGGGCGGAACTCGGGCGACGTCAGGCGCTCGGCGATCTGATCGTAGATGCGGTCGGCGGAGTCGGCGCCCAGTCTCTCGCGGACGCCGAACAGCTCGTGCAGCTCGTAGTCGAGCCACGCTCGGGAAGGTGTTCCCCTGAAGAGGTGGTAGTTCGAGGCGAACAGATGCCAGACCCGCCGCGGATCGCGCTCAATCGCCGTCTTCGCGTCGCGGGCGGGCACACCCAGCGATTCCAGCGAGACGCCCTGCGAGAACAGCATCCGGAACAGGTAGTGATCCGGCGTGATGAGCAGGGCCGCCGGCTCGGGAAAGGGGCGGTCCTCCGCGAGCAGCGAGGGATCGACGTGACCGTGGGGGCAGACGAGTGGGAGATCGCTCGTCCCTTCATATATCTCGCGCGCCGCCCGGCGGACGTCGGGATCCGAGTCGAAGAAGCGATCCGGATGGAGTGAGAACTCGTTGGTGGGCACATCCGAGGATCCGACGGTCATCGCAGGCGGGAGCGAGGAGGAAGAGACCGCGCGAGCCGACCGAACGCGCGCGATTTGCTCTTTAGGTGAACAATCGTTATTCAGTGCAAGGCCGGAAGGCCGGCTCTACGACCGAATCGAACTCTTGTGCGGAGCACTCGTGCGCGCGAATGTTCTGGCAAAGAACAAAGTCGGCGGTTGATTGTACGTGCGCCTTCGTGGGAATGCAATATCTCCCCTGCCCCCCTCATGAGGAAGATCAACACTCGCAGCTTCGTTCGTGCCACGCGCTGGACCCCTCGCGAGATCAACCTCCAGATCGTGCTCAATCTCGTCCGAGAGCACGAGCCGATCTCGCGGGCTGAGCTGGCGCGGCAGATGAAGATCGGCCGCGGGATGGTCACCTATCTCACGGCCGAGCTCATCGCCCAGGGCGCGCTGTACGAGGGGGACACCGTCGACTCGCCGCGCGGCCGCCGCCCACAAATGTTGTACGTCCGGACGCACGACCGGCTGGTCGTGGCCATCGACATCCGTTTCAGCAGCACGTTCGTGATGCTGACGGACTTCAGCGGGAACTCGATCGCGCTCGAGTCGTTCGATACGATCGCCGATCGCGAGGCGCTCGTGCCGGAGTTGAAGGCGCGCGTCACTCGCATGCTCGCTACCCACGCCGGTTCGCGTCACTGCGAGGGGATCGGCCTCGTCGTTCCCGGCATGGTGGACGTGAGCACCGGCCAGGTGCTCAACGCACCGCAGCTCGGCTGGCGAAACGTGGACATCCGCGGACCGCTCGAGGCCGCGCTTGGAATTCCGGTGCACGTGGAGAACGCCCCCATCGCGTGCGCGCTCGCGCGCATGTGGCTGGGGCAGCCCGGCGCCACCGTTCCCACCGACTTCGTCTACGTCACCGTGTCGGATGGCATCGGCGCAGGCGTGGTGGTGAACGGACAGGTGGTTCGCGGGCAGACCAACTCCGCAGGCGAGTTCGGGCACGTGCCGCTGACCGCCGATGGTCCCACCTGCCTGTGCGGCGGACATGGGTGCCTCGAGGTGTACACGTCGAACCTCGCGACGCTGTGCCGGTACCTCGGCCAGGATTTCTCACCCGAGACGGCGCGCGCCCTGCTTCCCTCTTCCGGCGTGACGATCGCCGAAGTCGTGAGCCGCGCGATCGCCGGCGAGGAGCGCGCGATGGCGGCACTGCAGGATACGGCGCGCCACCTCGGTGCAGGGCTGGCCGTGATGATCAAGACACTGAGCCCGAGTCAGATCATCGTCGGCGGCGAGATCACGGAGGCGTGGGATCAACTCGAGCCGACGATCCGATCGGTCATCGGAGAGCGCTCGCTGACCGATCTTGCCGCCGCAACGCCCATCGTTCCGGAGCTGGCGTCGGCGTACCCGCGGCTGCGCGGTGGCGCGGCGCTGGTCTCGGCGCCGCTGTTCGCTGCGCCGCGTATCGCCTGACGCACTGACGCGGCGCGCTGGCGCGCACGATGCACGCGCCGCCGCGCCCATGTCGCGCGACGCATCTGTCTATATTACTGTCGAGGC
>DATEOG010000361.1:0-2139 GCA_035274345.1 Gemmatimonadaceae bacterium | reverse complement strand
ATACGCACGCGTAGCCGAACCGTTCAACAAGCATGCCGAGCTCGGGCGGAACGTGATGTCGGGCGCGAGTGCGCGCGATGCCGCTGACGGGTGCGTGAAGCCTTGCAAAAAGTGGGCTCCGTCACATACCAATATCTATTGGTATGTTGTCGATACGCGCGGCCTTTGCACTCGTATTCAGTGCTGCTCCTCAACCTCGCGGCACTTCACCGCTGACGATGCGGACTGGAATTCCCCCGTTCGTCGTCCGTGCGACGACGTGCAGCGGGATCCTGAGCTGCCGCTCGAGCGATACCTCCGGTGACAGCAGCGTCACACGCCACCCCGGCGCTCGGCGTCGGAGCACGTTGCCCAGCTGCGCCCACAGGTCCCGCACCCGAGCACTGTCGCCGACACGGACGCCATAGGGAGGATTCGTCACGATCCACCCCCGCTCGGTCTCGGGCAGTGGCATCGCGGAGATCGCGCGCACTCCAAGCTCGAGGTCCGCCGCCACGCCCGCGCGCTGGCCGTTGCTCCGCGCGCTCTCCATCGCGCCCACATCGCGGTCGCTTCCCACGATCGGGCCGGCAGCCGCGTCGAGCGAGGACGCGCCGAGCTCGGACCTGACCGCTCGCACGAGCTCCGCCGGCACCCCGGGCCACCGCTCCACGGCAAAGGTGCGATGTGCACCGGGCGGGATCCGGCGCGCCACCAGCGCCGCCTCGATCGGGATCGTTCCCGATCCGCACATCGGATCGACCAACGCGGACACGCCATCCCACTGGGAGGCGGCGACGAGCGCGGCCGCGAGCGTCTCGCGAAGTGGCGCCTTCGCCGTCGCCTGCCGGTAACCTCGGCGGTGCAGCAGAGCGCCCGACGCATCGGCGCTCACCGTGCATCGGTCGCGGTAGAACCGAACGACGAACAGGAGCGAGTCGTCGCGGTCGAGCACCTCGTCGTCACCCGGGCTGTCGGCCTCCGTTCGAACGCCGGTGACGGCGCGTGTCACCGCGTCGGCCAGACGCTGCGCGACGGCGTCCGAATGGTAGAGTCGCGACTTCCTGCACGTGACGCGAAAGCGCACGCGCGCGCCGGGTGCGACGGAGGCCGACCAGGGAATGCGCCGGCCCCAGCGCTCGAGCTCGATGAAGCTCCGCGCCTCGAATTCGGCCACGCGCACGAGCACGCGGGAGGCCGTGCGGAAGCCGACGTTCGCAGCGATGACGCTCCGGAGGTCGCCGCTCCACGCGACGCCTCCCTCCTCGACCCGCGCCGAGAGACCGAGCGCGAACGCTTCGGCCAGAGCAAACGGCTCGAGACCGGGCGCGACCGCGGCGAAGCACTCGAGTCGCCTGGGTGCCGCGGCGGGGGTCGGGGTCGGCTTGGGGGCCGGCTTCGGCCGCACGCTCTGCTTCGGACGCGTCGTCACCCGGCAAGGCTAATCGAGGCGGTCGTGGCGCGCGATGCCGTTTGCAACCCTGGCAGATCGTCTGTCACGGCTGCACACCACGTCCCGCTGTTCTCGGTCAAGCTGGCAGAAATCGATTGGTCCACGAGCTGCTTTTTCAGGGAGCGCCGCCGCCATGGCGGACCGATACCATCACAATCCCCATGGAGACCCTGACAATGATCAACACTCGCTCACGCGGATCGTCGCTCGACCGCATGCTCACGCTCAACCGTGCTCTCGACCAGGCTTTCAACGGCGTCGCCGGCTCGCGCGTCTGGGTGCCGGCGCTCGACGTCGCCGAGCGCGGAGACAGCTACGTCATTCACACTGAGCTCCCCGGCGTCAGTCCGGATCAGGTCGAGGTGAGCTTCGAGCAGAACGTGCTCACCATCCGCGGCACGAAGCCGGCCAGCTTCGACCTCTCCTCGGAAGGCGAGCTGAGAATGTTCGCCGCGGAGCGCGTGCACGGCAGCTTCGAGCGCTCGGTGCGTCTCCCCGAGTTCGTCGATGCGGAGCACATCGACGCGAACTTCACGAACGGTCTGCTCACGGTGACCGTGCCCAAGGCCCAGGCCGCCCAGCCGCGCAAGATCTCGATCCGCGGCACGACGGCGAACGACGCGCAGCATACGATCAAGGGCTGAGGAACCCGTCGGCACGACACGAGGAAGGGCCGGCGCGCGAGCGCCGGCCCTTCGTGGTCTCGC
>DATEOG010000360.1:0-5752 GCA_035274345.1 Gemmatimonadaceae bacterium | reverse complement strand
CGCATCGGCGACCCGGAGCGAGCGGCTCGTGAGCTGCGCCCCGCGCGCACGCGCGCCGAGCGCGAGGTCGACCCGATCGTTCACGACGAGCCATGCGCCCGTGATCGCCTGGGCAGCCTCGAGGCCGCCGGCCAGCGTCTGGAGTCGCGCCCCCGTGATGCGGCCCGCGCGGAGGTGCAGCGCGCCGCGAGGACCGAGGGCGGCCATGACTGCGCAGGCGATGTCGATGAAGTCCTCGCGCAGGACGATCTCGTCACTCGTCACCGCGTGGATGACGGGAAGGGCCTTCGCCCCGGTGGGCGTCGGCAGCGAGTCGACGGTAGGCTGAAGCACGCTCCCCTTACGGGGAAGCGGGCGCTGCGGTGTCGAAATGGTCGCCGACGGCCACGCCACGGCCGTTGGCCCACTCCGCGGGGTTGAGTCGCCGCTTCCCCGACGGCTGGACGGCCGCCACGCGCACGGCGCCGGCGCCGCACGCTACGAGAATCCCGACTTCGTCGATCGCGAGCACCTGCCCCGCGTCGTGGGAGGTGCCGCGCGGAGCGACCCGCGCCCCGAACAGCTTCACGTCGCTGCCACGCAGACGTCCCCATGCGCCGGGCTTGGGGTCGTAGGCTCGGATGTGACGGCCCACCTCGTGGGCGCTGGCCGTCCAGTCCACCTGCGCCGATTCGCGCGTGAGCTTCGTCGCGTACGTCGCCGCCGCATCGTCCTGTGGCTCGGGCTTCGCCAGCCCGAGCTCGAACAGCGCCAGGGCCTCGATCAACGCCGCGGCGCCGAGCTCGCTCAGTCGCAGCGCCAGCTCCCCCGCGGTCTCGTCCTCGACGATCGGCGTGCGCACCTGATGCACGACCGGGCCGGCGTCGAGCGCAGGTACCATCTGCATGATCGTCACGCCCGTCTCTCCCAGCCCGTCCCGGATCGCGGCCTGGATCGGCGCAGCACCTCGCAGCGCCGGCAGCAGCGACGCGTGGATGTTCAGCGTCCCGAGTCGCGGCAGGTCGATCACCGCCTTCGGCAGGATGTGCCCGTATGCCACGACCACGTTCACGTCCGGATTCAGCGTGCGAAGCTGCTCGAGAAATTGGTCTCCCTTCGGTCGTTCGGGCTGGAGCACGGGAAGGCTTTCCGCGACGGCGACCTCCTTCACGGCCGACGCGCGCACCGCGGAGCGCGAGCGGCCCACCGGTTTGTCGGGCTGCGTGACGACGGCGACGACCTCGAACCCTTCGCCCATCAACGCCCGCAGCGGCGCGGTCGCGAACTCGGGTGTGCCCCAGAAGAGCACGCGCACGTTAGAGCTCCTCCTCCGGATGCTTGTGCCGCTCGCGATCCTCCGGCGTCTCGAGCGCCGTACGGCGGACGAACCCCGGATAGCGGTCCTGGTGCAGCTTCCACTTCGTGAGCGCTGCGGTGCGCTTCAGGACGCTCAGGTAGTCGAGGAACAGCTTTCCGTCGAGGTGGTCGATCTCGTGCTGCAGGCAGCGCGCGAGCAGCTCGGTCGCCGCAATCTCGTACGTGTCGCCCTCGAGGTTCATCGCGCGCACGACGACGTCCCTGGGCCGCTCGACGTCGGCGTAGATGTCGGGAATCGAGAGGCAGCCTTCCTCCGCCTTGTCCTTGCCCGACGTCTCGAGGATCTCGGGGTTGATCACGACGAGAGGCTCGCCCTCGATCTCGATCACGGCGAGCCGCTCGGTGCGGCCGATCTGTGGTGCTGCCAGACCGATGCCGCGCGCGTGGTGCATCGTCTCGAACATGTCGGCCACGAGCGTGCGCAGCTCGTCCGTGATCTCCTGCACGGGCACGGTACTCTGCCGAAGGATCGGGTCGCCGAGAACGCGGATGTCGAGAATGCTCACGGGATGCCGCTCACTCCTTCGCTGCAGGTGCGCTCGTACCGCCGACGATGCGCGTGATCTTGCCCCGCTCGACGACCATTCTCGACTCGGCCGACTTGATCGTGATCTGATCCTCCATCGGCCGGGCGGTCGCGCCCTCACCGGTGACGGCTTCCTTGATGTGCACCACCTCGCCGACGATGCCACCGAAGGTGACGATCTGGTCGCCGCGCTTGATCCCGCGCAGCGCCTCCTCGTGCTTCTTCTTCTGCTGCGCCTGGGGGCGGATCAGGAAGAAGTAGAAGATCGCCAGGATCAACGTCACCTGGACGAGGAACGACATCGATCCGATGCCAACGCCGCCGGCCTGCAGGACGAGGAGCGCGGGGAGAATGCTCGGGTACATCATGCGGGAGCCGGTTCGGTGCGAGAGTGGTAGCGCTGGAGCCATGCGTCGCTCCAGCCGTCGAAGGTGCCGCGGAGCAGGGCGGCGCGCGCCTCCCGCATCAGCGACACGAGGAAATGTACATTGTGCAGGGAGAGCAGGCGCAGGCCGAGGATCTCGTCCGCCAGGAAGAGGTGGCGTACGTACGCGCGCGAGAAGCGCGTGCAGCAGGCGCAGTCGCACTCCGCGTCGAGCGGCTGCCGGTCGGCGCGGAACTCGGCGCGCTTGATGTTGAGGCGGCCGTCGCGGGTGAACACGGCGCCGTTGCGCCCCATCCGCGTCGGCGCGACGCAGTCGAACAGATCGACGCCGCGACGCACCCCTTCCACCAGATCCTCGGGAAAACCGACGCCCATGAGGTAGCGCGGCCGGTCATGGGGCAGCGCCGCGTGCACCTCCTCGAGGATGCGGTACATGTCGGGCTTCGCCTCGCCCACCGACAGCCCGCCGATCCCATAGCCGTGCCAGTCGCCCATCGCGCGGACCGCGAGCGCCGCTTCGCGTCGCAGGGATGCGTGGATGCCGCCCTGCACGATGGGGAAGAGCGCCTGCTCGTGCCGCCCGGGGATCGGTTCCTCGTGCGCCAGCCGCTCGAACTCCGCTCGACAGCGGGCGAGCCAGCGCAGGCTACGCTCGCTGGCGTCGCGCGCCGCGTCCGCTTCGCTCTGCCCGGGGATGACGTGATCGAACTGCATGATCACGTCCGCACCCAGGTTCCGCTCGATGCGCATGACGCTCTCGGGGGTGAAGCGGCGTTTCGAGCCGTCGAGGTGGCTGCGGAACTCCACGCCGTCCTCTTCGACGGTTCGCAGCGTGGCGAGCGAGAACACCTGGAAGCCGCCGGAGTCGGTGAGGATCGGTCCGTCCCACTGCATGAACTCGTGCAGTCCGCCGAGCTCGCGCACGAGCTCGTCGCCCGGGCGCAAATGCAGGTGATACGCGTTGGCGAGGATCATCTGCGCATGCATCGCGCGCAGGTCGGTCGGATCGAGCGCCTTGACCGTCGCGAGCGTCCCCACCGCCATGAACGCCGGCGTGTCGACGACTCCGTGCGGCGTGCCGAACCGCGCGGCGCGTGCGGCGCCGGATGTCGTGTCGAGGGTGAAGTCGAAGGTCACTGGGCGCGCGGTCAGACGATCGCCATCGCGTCGCCGTAGGAATAGAAGCGATACCGCTCGGCGACCGCCTCCCGGTACGCGCGCATCGTCAGGTCGTATCCGGCGACGGCTGCGACGAGCATGATCAGCGTCGAGCGTGGAAGGTGGAAGTTCGTCACGACGGCGTCGATGGCGTGGAGGCGCGCCGGCGGCCTGATGAAGATCCGCGTCTCGCCGCTTCCCGCGCGCACGTGGCCCGCGTCGTCGGACGCGCTCTCCAGTGTACGCACCGTCGTGGTGCCCACCGCCCACACGCGCCCGCCGTCGGCGCGCGTCTTCGCGTGCGCTTCCGCGGTGAGCTCGGGGATCGTGAAGCGCTCCTCGTGCATCACGTGCTCGGCCGGGTCCTCCACCTCCACCGGCTTGAACGTGCCGGCACCGACGTGCAGCACGACTTCGGCGCGGTTCACGCCGCGTTCGGCGATGGCGACCAGCAGCTCGGGAGTGAAGTGCAGCCCCGCGGTCGGCGCAGCGACGGACCCCGCCTCGCGCGCGTAGACCGTTTGATATCGCTCGACGTCGGACGCCTCGTCCATGCGCGTGATGTACGGCGGGAGCGGGATGTGGCCGTGCGCCTCGATCGCCTGCTCCACCGAGCCCGACTCGGCCCGGAGCTGCACGATTCGCGTGCGACGCTCGGTGACGGCCACGATCTCGACGGTGAAGCCGGACGCGATCTCCACGGTGCGGCCGGGCTTGAGCTTTCCGCCCGGCGACACCATCGCCTCATATCGATCACCGCCGAGTGGTGAGAGAAGGAAGATCTCGGCGCGCGCGCCCGAGCCGAAGCGTCGCCCCAGCAACCGCGCGCGCACGACACGCGATCGGTTCACGACGAGCAGGTCACGCGGCTGGAGCAGATGGGCGAGGTCGGTGAAGTTCCTGTGCTCGATCGTACCCGTGTCGCGATGAACGACCATCAGGCGACTGGCGTCGCGACGCTCCAATGGCGCCTGCGCGATCAGCTCCTCGGGAAGCTCGAAGTCGTAGTCGGAGGTGCGAAGGCCGAGGGGCATCGTGTGAAGATAGCTGACCGGCGCATGTGTGCTGTTCAGCTACGTGGTCACTGTGACGCACCGCCCTGTCACGGGAGGCACGCGCGTCTCATATTGCTCGGCCGCGAATCCGCCGAATCGGACAACGAGACAACGATGAGAGGAACGACATGAACAACGTGTTGCGCGCTGGACGACTCACTGCCATTGGCATCGCAGCGACGTGTGCGCTAGCCGCGCCTGCGCTCGCCCAGCGGGACAAGATGACGCCGGTTCCGACTCCGGCGCAGCCCAACGCGATCGAGCTCGGAACACCGCCGCTTCCCGGCGCGACGGCGAAGGAGTCCTGGCACAGTCAGTACGGCAGCCTCTTCGCGCGCAACGTCACCGTAGCCACGCTGACGCCCTATCTGCCGGATCCCTCCAACGCATCCGGGGCTGCGGTGGTGGTGGCGCCCGGCGGTGGCTTCCGCACCCTCTCCATGGAAAATGAGGGATCGAACGTCGCCAAGGCGCTCGCTGCCAAGGGCGTGGCCGCGTTCGTGTTGAAATATCGGCTCGTGCAGACGCCGGAAGACATGCCCGGCTTCGAAAAGTCCATGGCGCAGATGTTCTCGGGCGCTGGCCGCCGGCCGCCCCGGCCGTCCACTCCCGATTCGATGGCGGCCAGCATCGCTCCGCAGCTCGAGGACGCGCGTGCCGCCTTCGCGCTGATCCGCCGGCGCGCGACGGAATGGCGCGTCGATCCGAGCAAGATCGGAATGGTCGGCTTCTCTGCCGGCGCCATGCTGACGTTGACGACGGCCCTCGCCGGCCAGGAGGCGAAGCCCGCATTCATCGGCGACATCTATGGGCCAATGGGCGCCATGACCGTTCCGCCCGATGCGCCGCCACTGTTCGCTGCCGTAGCCATCGACGATCCGTTGCTCGGAGGCGGCGAGACTGGGATCGTGAAGAGCTGGATCGCCGCAAAGCGCCCGGTGGAGGTCCACCTGTTCGAGCAGGGCGGTCATGGCTTCGGCATGTATCCAAAGACAACCACGAGCACCGGCTGGTTCGACGAGTTCGTGCGCTGGCTCGACATGCACGGAATGCTCAAGCCGGCGCACTGAGTCGCGCGAGGGCCAGCCCCGGACGTTGTCCCAAGTGCTGCAAAGTGCAGATCCCTCGACTTCGCTCGGGATGACACGCGCCTGCCATCCCGAGCGAGCGTGGCCTACATGTCATCCCGAGCGAGCGTGGCCTACATGTCATCCCGAGCGAGCGTAGCGAGTCGAGGGATCTGCACCCCGCCGCAAAGCACGCCGATCAGAA
>DATEOG010000359.1:0-5432 GCA_035274345.1 Gemmatimonadaceae bacterium | reverse complement strand
CCGATGCGTCCTTGCTGAACGCGGCGGGAATCCCGGCGATCTGCTTCGGCCCGGGCGACATCTCCCTCGCGCATGCGGCGGAGGAGTACATTCCGCTGCCGGAGATCGACCGCGCCACGTCGGTTCTCGCGACCCTCGCTCGGCGCTGGTGCGCCTGAGCCCTTCATGCCTGCCTCCGTCGCATGCCCCGTCGCCCGCGCATCACACAACTGACCGCAGCCCAGTACGACGCGCTCGAGCGCGCGATCGCCGATGGCCGTCGGCTGTCCGTCTGGCGACGCGGCACGGAGTTCGTGGTAGTCGTGGACCGACTGCGCCTCGAGGACGGACGTGAGGCACTGTTGGCGCACCATCCAACGACGGGAGAGCGGCTCACGCTGTTCATTGACGAGCTCGAAGGGATCGAGATCGTCGGATGAGTAGCGTGACAGATTCACGCAACGAGCTGCCACTCGTCGCCATCTACGCCGACGAGTCGTGTCTCGGCAATGGGCGCGAGGGGAGCAACCCTGGCGGAGCGGCTGGGGTGATCGAGCATCTGAATCTCGCGACCGAACGGCTGACGCGTTGGGACTACTGGATCGCCGAGCCGGGGACGACGAACAACCGCATGGCGCTGCGGAGCGCGATCGAAGCCTTCCGCGTGATTGGTCGCAAGGGAGGCCGCTTCCGCGTCCTGTTCACGAGCGACTCGCAGTATCTCGTGAAGGGGATGACGGAGTGGGTGTACGGCTGGGCGAGCCGCGGCTGGCGCCGCCGCGAGGGCGCGATCGAGAATCTCGCGCTGTGGCAGGAGCTGGTCGGCGCTGCCGCCCCGCATCGCGTGCAGTGGCAGTGGGTTCGTGGACACATGGGCCACCCGCAGAACGAATACGCGAATGACCTCGCCGTGCGAGCGGCGAAAGAACAGACTTCATCGGAGGGCGCGCGGACCTCCGGGTTCGACGAGTGGCTGGAGGCACAGCGGCTGCGTAAACGAGTGACCGTCGAGCCGGCCCCCTTTCCCACCGGGCAGCCGTTCTCCCCGACACGCCCGCTGCCGCAGGTGGGCGCCTCACCTCACTAGGAGTGACGATGGACGACGTGGAGCGGATGTACCGGCATCTGGTGCGCGCGATTCGCAGCAACTCGCCGCAACTGCTCACGCAGCCCTTCCAGGTGGCGGACCTGTACGCGACGATCCTGCCTTATCGTCTGCATCGGCGCGATCTCGGGCTCGAGACGAATCAGGACTACGAGATGGCGATGCTCGAGCTCCTCAGCGGTGCGCGCGGCTATCTGGTCGTCGAAGACCGCATGCGCGACGTGCTCGGCGCCTCGCTGAAGTCGTCCAATCCCGATCCGCAGCTCATCCGCGAGTTCGCGAGCACGCGCGTGTCGCTGTCACCTGACGGGTTGCGACAGTACGATCCCGACGCATTGGCGGCGGCGACGGCCACCGCGCAGACCGCACCCGCCGGTGTGCCGGCGGCGGACACGGAGTCGGTGCCGGGACGAGTGGCGGCAGGGGGAACTGCGCCCGCTTCCAGCGCTCGGTCGGCGCGGGCCGCCGCGTCACCTTCCGCGCCGCCGGCACCGCGGTCGGGCACCGCAGCCTCGCCCTCGGCTCCCTCGGCGGCAACCCGCCGTCCTTCGCGACCGATCACGATCGCGCCAACCGGCGAAAGCTGCCCGCACTGCAAGGGCGAGCTCCCCGCAGGTCGGCAGATCAACTTCTGCCCGCACTGCGGGCAGGATCTCACGATTCAGCACTGCCCCGCATGCGGGAGCGAGCTGGAGCACGGCTGGAAGTTTTGCGTCACGTGCGGGCGGGCGGCAGCCGGCGTCTGAACGCCGCCGCGTCAGCCAGGGCACAGCGGCCTCGGCGCGTCCCTTGCCAAGCACAGCATGGGCGCCCACTCGAACGAGGCACGATCGTGACCACTCTTCGCACCCTCCGCTACGCGGGCCGCGGATTCACCGCGGTTGCGCTCCTGCTGTCTGCCGGCTGCGCGTCGACGGGCACCGCGACGCGTTCTCCTGGCCCGAGCCCCGCATCGGGCGCGACGACCACGACGGGTGGAACGACGCCCCTCGTGCAGACGACCTGGCCGGTGCGTACGCGCGAGCACGTCGACGTGTGGCTGCACGCGTATGCGTTGCTCACGTCCGACTCCTCGCTCATTCCCTACTTCCGCCGCGGGTATCGCGATCAGATGATGGCGCTTCGGCGTCAGCGCGGCGTGACGTCGCTGCTCGACGCCAACCGCGCTCGCCTGCTCGAGCGCGTGGCCGTGCAGCCCTCGCTCGCCACCGGGCCGCAGTTCATGCCCTTCTACTTCGCGTCGTGGGAGCAGCTTCGTCAGGTGGTCGATCTGTTTCTCCGCGCGGGCGGCAATCCGCGCGCGACGAACGACCCCGCGCTGCAGCAGTACTTCGCGGTGCTCGGCGCCTCGTTCCAGTCGGCGGCCGACCGCGAGTGGCTGCGCCTGCTCGTCGAATCGGTGGATGACGAGAGCCGGAAGTTCTACCACGAGTACTGGCTGTCCGAGTCGCGCTCGCGCGCGGGGACGGTCGCGCGCATCGACTCCCTGTGGCAGCGGACCTGGCGGCCGGCGTTGCAGCGATACCTGAACAACTCGCAGCAGCAGAACGGCGAGATCTACCTCTCGCTCCCGCTCGACGGCGAGGGACGGACGGTGCAGTTCTCCAAGGTGCAGAACGCGGTGGCCGTCGGCCTGCCCGATGCGCAGAACGCCGAAGCGGTGCTGTACGCGTTCGCGCACGAGGTGGCAGGAAGCGTGGCCTCCACGGCGATCGCCGACAACACCACGCCGGCCGACCAACGCGCGGGCAAGACGGCGCGGTTCGAGCAGTCGGCGGCCGTGCGCGCCGGCGCGCTGCTGCTCGAGCGCGCGCTGCCGAGCGCCGTTCCGGGCTACATGCGCTATTACCTGCAGGTCGCCGGCAGGTCGGCGCCGAACGATCCCCGCGCCGCATTCGCGACGGCGTTCGCGGTGCCCGACGCGATCAACGAGGCCATCGCTCGGCAGATCGAGGTGATCCTCGGGGGCATCTGACCCGGGGGGAACCGACATTACCTTTCCCTCATGTCATCCGAGGGACCCAAGCCGTCGAACCTTCCGACAACGATCGACCGCGCAGCGGTCGAGCGTGTCGTGGCGCGCGCGCTCGAGCTTCAGGCGAGCCCCTCGGGTGACGCGCAGGACCGCCTCACCGAGGCGCAGCTGCTGGACCTCGCGAAAGAGGTTGGCCTCGATGCGGTGCACCTGAGGCAGGCGCTGGCGGAGGAGCGCACGCGCGTCGCGGCACCCGAAGAGAAGGGAGTGCTCGCCGCGCTGTACGGAAGCGCGACTGTGAGTGCACAGCGCACGGTGAGCGGCACGCCGGCGCAGGTGCTCCAGGCGCTCGACGACTGGATGCAGCGCCAGGAATGTCTGAAGGTGAAGCGGCACTTCGGGGAGCGAATCGTCTGGGAGGCGGATCAGGGGCTCTCGGGAACGGTGAAGCGCGTCGTCAGCGGAAAGGGTGCCGCCCTCGCGAGAGCGACCGACGTCGGCGCGACGGCGATCGCCCTCGACGCGACGCACGTGCTGGTGCGGCTGGACGCCCAGCTCGGCGGCCACCGCGCATCGATGGCCCAGGTGAACGCGGGCCTCGCCGGCGCCTCGCTCGTGGCGGGCGGGGTGCTCGTCGCGCTCAGCTTCCCTCTGCTCGCCGCGGCTGCTCCGGCGGCGCTACTCGTACCCGCCGTGTGGGGCGCCGCTCGCTCGGCGCACACGCGTACCGTCGCTCGAGCTCAGCTCGCGCTGGAGCAGGTGCTCGACCGACTCGAGCGTGGAGAGGCCGGCCGCCCGCCGACGCTGATCAGCATGCTGGCAGCGGCGGTGTCGGGACGACGGTGAGTTGGTGAGTTGGATCGTTGGTTAGCTGGACGGTTGATTGGTGAGCTCAACGCGCGAGCCGCAACCAGCGTGGAGCCCTCGACCAACCAACCAGCTATCCAACACACCTGCTCACCGCACTCGGGTTCTCGCTCAGATCCCAAGCACCACGAACGGCCTCTGCGTCGTTCGGTCGGCCAGCCAGGCGAGCCCGCGATTGCTGAGGATCACGAGGAAGCCGATCAGGGTGAGCGACTTCACCTCGGCGCGTGAGATCTTCACCACTTCGCGCCGCGCGAGCGACTGCGACGCCCTCGTCAGATCCCGCAGCGTGGCGCAGGCGAAGAGCAGCGGGAGCACGCACGACAGCCGGATCGACACCGCCCGACGCGGAATCAGCAGCAGGTAGCTGCGGGCGCCGTCGAGATCCTTCCAGGCGAGCTGCACCATCGCCGCGATGGCCGCGCGCGTCTGACGAACGCGTTCCGGGTCGAGGATGGCGGCGTGGCTGCTCCCATGCGCGCGCAGCAGCTCCTCGGGGATGTAGATCGAGTTCTCCTTCTCGGCGTCGCGCGCGACGTCCTTGAGGATGTTCACGGTCTGCAGCGCCTCGGCGAAGGCGCGCGACTTCTCGCGGAGCACCCCATGGAGGCGCACTCCGATGCTCGGCACGTGCTCGTGCCAGAGATCGGTGACGAGATATCCGACCGTGCCCGCGACGTAGTAGCAGTACTCCTTGTACTCCTCGAGGCTCTGGATGCGGATGCCGCTCGGATAGAGGAGCACGAACTTCTTCATGCCGACGATCATCTCGCCCACCCAGCGGCGCACGTGGTCGCGCGTCGTCTCCGGCAGCTCACGGTAGAGCACGAAGACGAGGTGCGCATTCCGCGCGAGGCGCACGTGCGTCTCGTCGCCGCCGAGGTCGGCGAGGAGCGAGGGGAAGGCTTCGGCCGCAGCGGGATCGTCGAAGCAGCGAAGCAGCTCGTCGAGTAGCGCCGCCTTGTCCGCGGCGGCCATGTGCGGATCGTCCTCGAGTGTGTCGGCGATCCTGCACAGGAGATACGCCGTCATGACGGCGCGCCCGAGCGTGCCCGGAAGTACACGAATGCTGAGCGCAAAAGTACGCGACACAGGCGGCAGGATCTCTCGCGCGAAGCGCTCCGCCTCGGGCGCGCGGGAATCCTGCCGCTCGCTCGGCGGCTGCGTTGGCGCTCCGTTCACGCCGGTTAGACTTCTCGTCACCTGGAAAAGATACCCCCGAGTCGAAGGCATGGCACTCACGACATCGCCGCCAGGGTTCCGCGGGACATTCCGCGACGACCTCGAAGCGCGCGCCGTCTACAGCGAAGCGGCGGGGATCGCGCGGATCCTCCCGCGCGCGGTCGCCGTGCCCGCGGATGCCGATGACGTATGCACGCTCGTCCGCTGGGCCGCCGAAACGCGCACGCCACTCGTGCCGCGCGGGTCGGGGAGCAGCATGGCGGGGGGCGCCATCGGCGAGGGGCTCATCGTCGACCTGAGCCGGCTCGACGCGATCGCGCCGGT
>DATEOG010000358.1:0-7932 GCA_035274345.1 Gemmatimonadaceae bacterium | reverse complement strand
CGCTCAATCCGGACTTCGGCCAGGTCGAGGTGGATCCGGCCAGCCTCAATCTTTCGGCGTACGAGACCTTCTACGAGGAGAAGCGCCCCTTCTTCGTCGCCAATCGGAACGCGTTCAACTTCGGCGGCGCCAGCTGCATGTTCTGCAGCAACTTCTCCGGGCTCGGGGTGTTGTACTCGCGGCGCATCGGCCGGCCGCCACAGCTCAACGGATGGGTGAGCGATCAGGCGACGTACGTCGATGCGCCCGACGACGCCACCATCCTCGGCGCCGCGAAGATCACCGGCCGCACCAGCAGCGGCTACACCGTCGGCCTCCTCGACGCCGTGACCGGCCGCGAATCCGCGCGCTATCTCACCGGCCCCGGTCAGCCCGAGCTCACGCAGACCGTCGAGCCGTTGACCAACTACTTCATGGGCCGCGTGCGCAAGGAGCTGCGTCAGGGCGCGACGACGGTCGGCGTCGTGGCCACCAACACCACGCGCCGGCTTGGCGACGATCCGGTGCTCACCAGCCAGCTGCGCAGCAACGCCAGCGCAGCGGGGATCGATTGGAGCCACGCGTGGAGCAACCGGACCTACCGGTGGCGTGGCAGCGCCGCGCTGTCCGACGTGCGCGGGTCGGCGGACGCGATCGCGCTGACCCAGCGCTCCAGCACGCACTACTTCCAGCGCCCCGACCGCGAAGTGACGTCGGATGGTCTGTTCGACACGTCCTACGACACCACCGCCACGGCGATGCGCGGCTACGGGTTGTACTCGCGCCTGGCGAAGGAGAATGGGAGCTGGCTGTGGGAGCTGCAGACGAACTGGCGCAGCCCGGGCTTCGAGGTGAACGATCTCGCCTTCCTCGATCGCACCGACTACCGGTGGATGGGCGCCAACCTCGCGCGGCAGTGGACCAAGCCGGGAAGCTGGTACCGCAGCATCTTCGCCATCGCCGGCGGCCAGCAGGAGTTCAACTACGACGGGCTGCGAACCGACTTCGAGCGGCAGGCGTACCTCGGGCTCGAGTTCCTCAACTACTGGAACCTCCGCTCCTTCGTCATCCGGCAGGGGACGAACGACAACGACCGGCTCACGCGCGGGGGACCGGTGGTGCGACTGAAGGGATACAACTTCGGGCACGTGCAGGTGTCCACCGACCCGCGGCAGGTCGCGGTGTTCGACGTGACGATGCGTGGCTCCCGCGGATTCGACAGCACGTCGTCGTGGAGCTTCAATCCCGGCATCGCGCTCAAGCCGTCGTCGAACATCTTCGTGCAGCTCTCGCCGAGCTACGACTGGGCGCAGAGCAAACAGCAGTACGTGCTGAGCCAGGAGGACCCGACCGCCACGGCGTTCAGCGGGAACCGCTACGTCTTCGGCTTCGTGACGACGCGCACCGTGTCGCTCGAGACGCGCGTCAACTGGACGATGCGTCCGACGATGACGCTGCAGCTCTACCTGCAGCCCTTCGTCGCCAGCGGCGATTACAGCGCCTTCAGCGAGTTCCTCGCGCCGAGGACGGACGTGCAGCGCGAGTACGGCAAGGACGTCGGGACGATCACTCGCGATCCGGCGACGTCGAAGTACACCGTCGATCCGGATGGCGCGGGTCCGGCGGCGCCGTTCACCTTCGACGACCCGAACTTCACCAGTCGCTCGCTGCGCGGAACCGCGGTGCTGCGATGGGAGTATCGGCCCGGCTCCACGATGTTCTTCGTGTGGACGCAGCAGCGCTCGGGAAGCGACGCCTTCGGCGACTTCGACTTCCGCCGCGACACACGGAGCCTGTTCGGCGATCGGCCTGACAACGTGTTCCTCATCAAGGCGACGTACTGGATCGGGCGATAGGGCTGCGGCAGCACTAGATTTCGGCGACGCGGCGGCCATAGCGAGCTGTTCGCGCAGCACCCTCCCGCGCCGTCATGCAGCCGTTCCAGTTCGCCAGCGATCTCCGTCGTCGGACGCGCACCGCGTCTCGATCGTCGGTCGGGGTCGCGCTCCTCGCCTTCCTTCTCGCCAGTCCCCTCACCGCGCAGAGCGATGGGGTTGGCGAGCACGCGCGGCGGCGCGTTGCCGTGGCCACACCGCTCGACGGCCGCCTGACGCTCGACGGTGTGCTCGACGAGCCGGCCTGGGCGACGGCGGCGCCAGTGACGTCGCTCGTCCAGCTCGATCCCGACGAAGGTCAGCCCGCGAGCGAGCGGACCGATGTTCGCATCCTCTACGACGGCGAGGCGCTGTACATCGGCGCGCGTCTCCACGACTCCCGCGCGCCGCGCGGCCGGCTCGTGCGCCGCGATGCGTACGTCCTCGACTCCGACTGGCTCTCCATCGCGATCGACAGCTATCACGATCACCTCTCGGCGTTTCGCTTCTCCGTGAACCCGGCCGGCGTGCGCCGTGACGAGGTGTTCACGAGCTCGGGGCGCACCGTGAGCACCACGAACGCCGTCGTCACCGATAGGGGCGGCCTCGTGGACGCGAGTTGGGATCCCGTGTGGTCGGCCGAGACCTCGGTGAGCGATAGCGGGTGGGTGGCGGAGATTCGCATCCCGTTCAGCCAGCTCCGCTTCAGCACCGCCGACGTGCAGACGTGGGGCTTCCAGGTCGAGCGGCGTATCGCGCGCCGACAGGAGCTCGCGATGTTCGCCTTCACGCCGAAGAACCAGCCGGCCGGCGTGCCCTACTACGGCCACCTGCAGGGCGTCTCCCGTGTGCGCGCCAGCCGTCGGCTGGAAGTGCTGCCCTACAGCTCGGGGAGGCTGTACACGCGTCCCGTCGCCGCGCGCGCGCCGAGCGTCGACTTCGACGATCCGTTCCGGTCGCGCGCCGACCTCTCGGCGCGCGCGGGAGCCGACGTGAAGTACCGCGTGACGTCGAACTTCACCATCGACGCCACGCTCAACCCCGACTTCGGCCAGGTCGAGCTCGATCCGGCCGTGGTGAATCTCACCGCATTCGAGACGCAGTTCGCCGAGAAGCGGCCATTTTTCGTCGAAGGCGCGGAGATCCTGCGCTTCGGCACGAGCATCTTCGGCGCGCCCGAGGGTGGACCCGCGCAGCTCGTCTACTCCCGACGTGTCGGCCGCGCTCCGCAGCTCGGCGCGCCAGGCGGCGCCGCGTACGCCGATTTGCCCGACGTTGCCACGATCCTGGGGGCCGGCAAGCTCACCGGCCGCACCGCCAACGGATGGTCGGTCGGTGTGCTCGGTGCGGTGACGCGGCGCGAGGACGCCGCGTTCGTGACACCGGCCGGCGAGCGCGGGAGCGCCGTGGTCGAGCCGCTCACGTCGTATTTCGTGGGACGCGTGAAGCGCGACATGCTCGGCGGCCGCACCACACTCGGTGCGCTCGCCACCGCCGTGAACCGTCGGCTGCCGACGGACGCCGCGAGCGACGCGTTGCGGTCGGCCGCGTACAGCGGCGGCGTCGACTTCCGCAGCGAGACGGCCAACCACGTCTGGTCCGTCGTCGGCTCGTTCTCGCCGAGCCATGTCTCCGGGAGCGCGACGGCGATCGCGGCGACGCAGCGCTCGAGCAACCACTACTTCCAGCGTCCCGACGCACCGCACCTGCGATACGATCCCGCCGCGACGTCGCTGAGCGGCTACCGTGCGCAGGTGGACGCCGGCAAGCGCGCCGGAAGCCTGACCGCCAACGTCGCGCTGACGGCGAGCAGTCCCGGCTACGAGATCAACGACCTCGGCTTCCAGACCAGCACCGACCGCATCGTGCTGGATCCGAACGTCACCTACGAGCACAACAAGCCGTCGCGCCTGCTGCGACGGTGGAGCGTGCGCGCCGGCCCGGACAACGTGTGGACCTACGGGTGGGAGCTCGTGCGGCGGCAGAGCTATCTCACCATGCAGGGGCAGTTCGCCAACTACTGGACGGCAAACGTGCAGCTCAATCACGCGAGCCCGTCGTTCAACGACCGGCTCACGCGCGGCGGGCCGCTGACGCGCACGCCGTCGTCCAACGGCGCACGGTTCGACGTCGCCAGCGATCCGCGGCGACGCTACACCGTGGGAGCGCAGATCAACCGCACCGCCGACCGCGCGGGTCTCTCGCAGACGATCTACAGCGTCGACCTCGGTTTCAAGCCGGCGGACAACGTCGAGCTCCAGATCGGCCCCGACCTCACACGGCTCCGCCAGCCGGCGCAGTACGTCACCACCATCACCGACCCTGCCGCGACGCAAACCTACGGCCGCCGCTACGTGTTCGCGCCGCTCGCCCAGACGACGCTCGCGATCGACACGCGGCTCAACGTGACCTTCTCGCCGAGGCTCACGCTCGAGCTCTACGCGCAGCCGTTCGCGTCGTCGAACGACTTCGGCGGATTGATGGAGCTGCGCGCGCCGCGGACCTTCGACTTCGACCGCTACGATCTGGACGTGGGTCGCGTGACGACCGACGCGAATGGAACGCAGACGGTCGACCCCGACGGCACGGGCGCGGCGCCGTCGTTCCTCGTGACCGACCGCGACTTCGATCTCACCTCGCTGCGCGGCAACGCGGTGCTCCGGTGGGAGTGGCGAGAGGGGAGCACGCTGTACGTCGTCTGGCAGCAGGACCGCGCCGAGCGGTTGAGCGGCGTCGAAGCGGGACTTCGCGGCAGGAACGTCGGATCGCTCGATCTCGGCGGGAATACCGGGGATCTGCTCGCGGTTCGGCCGAGCAACGTGCTGCTGTTCAAGGTGAGCTACTGGCTGAATCCATGACCTCGTCGTGCTCAGCCCGCCACACTGCGCTTGCGCACGCTTGACGCTTCGCGCCGCGCGCGGGTCGATTCTCGAGAGAAGAACGTCGTAGGCACACGCACGATCTGCCTGTACGGAGGTACTGCATGCACACTCTCCGACCCCCCGCCGGAGCCGCTCTCGCGCATTACTCACGACTCATCGGCGGTGCGCTGGCCCTCGCACTGACCTGTGCCGGCGACACGCTCGGGGCTCAGACCTTCACCACCAACCTTCGCGGCTACGTCCGCTCCTCGGCCGGTGTGCCCGTCGCTGACGCGCAGGTCGTCGCGCGCGACGTCGAGACCAACCAGCGCCGAGGCACGACGACCAACGCGACCGGCTACTACTACATCGGCGGACTCCGGCCCGGTCAGTACGAAGTGTCGCTCCGGCGGCTCGGCGTCGCGGCACAGTCTCGGCCGATCCGGCTGGCGATCGGCCAGACCCACGATCTCGACTTCACCGCCGGCGAGGCGAACGTTCAGCTCGCCGCCGTGGTGGTGACCGCGGCTGGCGACGCCGAATCGCGCACCTCGGAGATCGGTACCAACGTCTCCCGCGAGCAGATCGAGAACCTGCCGAGCCCCGAGCGCAACTTCCTCGACATCGCGCGCCTCGCGCCCGGTATGACGGCCACGGCGGTCAACGATCGCAACAAGGTCATCGCATCGGGCGGACAGCCGGCCGAGGCGGTGAACGTGTTCGTCGACGGCGTGAGCTACAAGAACGACGTGCTCAAGGGCGGCGTCGTCGGCCAGGACGCGAGCAAGGGCAACCCGTTCCCGCAGGGTGCGGTGCAGGAGTTCCGCGTCATCACGCAGAACTACAAGGCCGAATACCAGAAGGCGGCCAGCGCGGTGATCTCCGCGACGACACGCAGTGGCAGCAACGTGTGGGAAGGGGAGGGGTTCGTCAGCGGCATCGCCAAGAACTACGTGGCGCGCGACGCGTTCACGCGACTCAACGCAGGCGCGAGGTCGGAATACACGCGACTGCAGCTGGGGGGCAGCGTCGGAGGTCCGATCCAGCGCGACAAGCTGTTCTTCTTCGGCACGTATGAGCTGAACTCCCGCGACGAGCCGCAGGTCGTCAGCGTCGGCTCGAGCGCGGCGCTCGCTCCGGCGGGACTCAACCCGCAGCAGTACGCCGGCAGCTTCGTCAGCCAGTTCCGCGAGCACCTCGCCTTCGCCAAGCTGTCGTGGGTGCCGACCTCGCGCAGCACCATCGACGTGAGCGGTACGCTGCGTCACGAGACCGATCTGAGGGGCTTTGGAACCCAGACCAGCTACGAGGCCGCCGAGAACGTGAAGGTGAACGTGCTGAGCGGCGGCGCCAACTGGAAGTTCGCCGGCGACCGTTGGCTGAACGAAGCGCAGTTCAGTGCGCAGCACTTCGGCTGGCAGCCCACGCCGGTGAATCCCGGGCTCGTCGCGAAGGACTACGCCGGCATCATCCGAATCGGCGGCAAGGAAGGGCGCCAGGACTGGGCGCAGGGACGCGTCTCGTTCCGCGACGACGTCACGCGCTCCGGCGTGCAATTGATGGGAGATCACGCCTTCAAGGCGGGCGCCTCGCTGGACTTCCTCGACTACGAGGCGACGAAGGACTTCTTCTTCTCGACGCCGCTCTTCCGCTTCCGCTCCGACGAGGGCTACGCGCGTCCCTTCAACGCCACGTTCGGCTTCGGCGACCCGAAGGTCAGCACCACCAACAAGCAGTTCGGCGTCTACCTGCAGGACGACTGGAACGTGACGCGAAAGCTGGTGCTCAATCTCGGCATCCGGTGGGATGGCGAGACGAACATGATCAATAACGGCTATGTCACGCCGCAGCCGCTCGCGGACTCGCTGCGTTTGTACGAGTCGCGACTCGTCGTCGAGCGGCCACAAGCGAGTGGACCAGCCGCCGTCGTCCCGATCATGCAGCAGCTGGGCGGGCTGGATCGCTACATCACGACAGGCAATGGCGACCGCCCGATGTACAAGAAGGCGTTCCAGCCGAGATTGGGCGCGTCGTACGATCTGTTCGGTGACCAGCGCACCGTACTGTTCGGCGGGTTCGGCATCTACTTCGATCGCAATTATTGGAACACGCTGTTCGACGAACGCTTCCGCCGGCAGTACCGTCAGCTCGACATCAACTTCAAGGCCGCCTGCGCGCCGGGCGAGTTCGCCTGTGCCGCGTGGGATCCGCGATTCTACGATCCCGCGCAGCTCCGCACGCTCGGCTACGCCACGGCACCGGAAGTGTTCCTCGTTGCCAACGACATGCGGCCACCGAAGACGAACCAGTTCAGCGCGGGCGTACGTCAGTCGGTCGGCGGCACGCGCGTCACGCTGTCGTACAACGGCATTCGCGGCTTCAACGGCATGAACTACGTCAGGGTGAGCCCGTGGGGCGGACCCGAGACGACGGCGCAGCGCAACTACGCCACGATCTTCGCCGCGGACGACCGCGTGCGGACGTGGTACGACGCGCTCCAACTGCAGCTCGACCGGCCGCTGATGCCCGGCGGACGGTGGGGCGGTGGCCTCGCCTACACGCTGTCGCGCTCCGAGGAGCAGGGACAGAGCACGGACATCTTCTGGGGCTTCGACGACCGGTTCCCCACCGTCGGCGACCGTCCGCGGCTGCGCGCGCCCGGCGACCAGCGGCACGCCATCGTGGCGAACGGCATTGTGCAGCTTCCGCTCGACATCCGGCTCAGCAGCATCGTCAGCCTCGGCTCGGGCATCGCGGTCAACGCCACCAACGCATCCGGAGGGTGGGGACCGTACGAGCAGCGCACTTATCTCTTCCAGCCGCCGACCCGCGCGTTCCTCGGGCTGGGCCACGTGTTCGCGTATCAGAACGCCGACCTCCGACTGGAGAAGGGGGTGAACGTCGCGCGCGGACAGATGGCGAGTCTCACGCTCGACCTGTTCAATGCGTTCAACTCCACCAACTGGGGTTGCTACGACACGACGATCATCCCGACCGCGAACCAGGCGACCGATACGGGCTGGCAGAAAAACTTCGGCCAGCCGAAGTGCGCCGGGCTCGGACGCCGCCTGCAGCTCGGGCTGCGCTACGGCTATCGCGGCGCGAGCGACGCGGCGAGCGGGAACACTGTTCGGTGAGCACGTGATCGCTGTGCCCCGAGCAGGCGGTGTGACGGCGCGCCGGCGAGCATCTCTGCTCGCCGGCGCGTTCGCCGTCGC